>QMUB01000113.1 GCA_003663695.1 Thermococci archaeon
AACTTTGCGGTGCCTTATTTTCCGGATTTGGTACTGTTAGGATAATCGTGGCGTGGGTGTAGTTCTAGTTTCTTTTATGGGCATTATCAAAAGCATTCTCCCATCCTAAAAGTATCCCGGATTTTAAGGATAAGGTTTTTAAATAAGCTCCCACAAAAAAAGCTTAGCTCTTGGATTCACGATTATTCTACTGGAAAAATGGGAGGTGAGCAAAGTGAAAGCACCGATCTGTGAGGTTTGTTTGAAAACGGAGGATATTTTGTGCCCCGCGGATGAGAAGAAACTTCAGGAGGGGATAATTTCTGAGCTCGATGTTAAGGTAGCAAGGCTATTGTACAAGCTCATTGGCGATGCAGATGTTGAGTTTAAGAAGGCTGTAGAAGCGGGGGATTTGGTTGTTATTATCGTGGGCGAGGGCCAAGTGGCGCTCGTCATCGGGAAGGGAGGCAAAAATGTTAAACTCCTGATGAGGGAGCTGGGTAAGAGGGTGAGGATAATTGAAGACACGAAGGATATTAAGAAGCTTGCCACGGATCTTTTAATTCCCGCCAGACTCTTCGGTGTTAATATAGTGTATAAACCCGATGGAGGGCATTACTACAAGATTCTGGTTCCCAGAATGGATAAGCAGAGGCTTCCTGCGCCCAGTGAAATGCTTGAGAAGATAATCTCTCAAATAATTGGAGAAGATGCTAAAATCGTGTTTGCGTGATGCCTATGTACAGAACCCACTACTCAAGCCAGATAAGTGAGGAGTTAGATGGAGAAAAGATCAAAGTAGCAGGATGGGTTTATGAGGTTAAAGACCTTGGAGGGATTAAATTTCTCTGGATAAGGGATAGAGAGGGCATAATCCAGATAACCGCACCCAAGAAGAAGGTTGATCCGGAGCTCTTCAAAATCATTCCCCATCTGAATGCCGAGGATGTTGTTGCTGTGGAGGGTATTGTTAATTTCACGCCAAAAGCTAAACTCGGCTTTGAGATAATCCCTGAGAAGCTAGAGATCCTGAGTAAAGCTCAAAGCCCCCTTCCCCTTGACCCTTCGGGGAAAGTTAAGGCCGAGCTGGACACCCGGCTGGACAACCGCTTCATGGACTTAAGAAGACCTGATGTAATGGCGATATTTAAGATACGCTCAAATGTTTTTAAAGCGGTCAGAGAATTTTTCTACAGTGAAAAATTCGTTGAAATTCACACTCCCAAAATTATAGCTACCGCGACGGAAGGAGGAACTGAGCTCTTTCCCATGAAGTATTTTGAGGAGGATGCCTTTCTTGCACAGTCTCCACAGCTCTATAAGCAGATAATGATGGCTTCTGGTCTGGATCGGGTTTTTGAGATAGCTCCCATATTCAGAGCCGAAGAGCACAACACAACGCGGCATTTAAACGAGGCATGGAGTATTGATGCAGAGATGGCTTTTATAGAGAATGAGGAAGAAGTTATGGGGCTTCTCGAACGTTTGGTAACCTATGCGGTGAAGTACATTAAGGAGCACAATGAGAGAGAGCTTGAAATCCTAGGCATGGAACTGGAAGTCCCGAAGCTTCCTTTAAGACGCATAAGTTATACTGATGCGCTGGAAATCCTGAACGATCTTGGAAAGGAGATCCCCTGGGGGGAGGATATTGACACAGAAGGCGAGAGGCTCCTTGGAAGTTACATAAAAGAGGAATACGGGGAAGATTTGTATTTCCTGTATCAGTATCCAAGTGAAGCAAAGCCCTTCTACATAATGAAATACGATAATAAACCAGAGATTTCGAGATCATTTGATTTGGAGTACAGGGGAATCGAGATTACCTCGGGGGGGCAAAGAGAACATAGGTATGACATCCTAAAGGCACAGATTGCGGAGAAAGGGCTGAAGGTTGAGAGTTTCGAGTTTTACCTCAAACCCTTCCGCTACGGCATGCCCCCGCATGGTGGATTTGGCTTGGGTGCGGAGCGCTTGATCAAGCAGATGCTCAACCTGCCCAATATCAGGGAGGTCATTCTTTTCCCGAGGGATAGGAAAAGACTCACACCATAAGACCTTTATACCTTTTTAACGTTTACATTTTTAGTTAACGGAGGTTAAGCACAACACCAAGGGGGAGAAAATATGAAGAAGATGGCCATATTATTAATCGGTTTAATTTTGTTTGCAGTCCCATTTTTTCCCAGTGTTAAATCTGCCCAAAAACCGGATTATGCGAAACTAACGCTCGTAAAGTTAGGACTGAAGGATTCAATCATCTTTGGGAATTATGAAATAAAGTTCGCGGATGTAAATCCCGATTGGACGCAGGCTCTTATAGAAATTTACAAAAAAGGTGAGTCCAAACCATCGAAGACTGCACTTCTCACAAGCGGGGGTAGAATGTTTTATCCCGATAGCACAAATCCAATCCTTGAAGTGAGTATAGGATACATAATGTCCTACAACAAGGTTATCTATCTGGAAGCTGGTTCTCCTTTGAAAAAAGCGGAATCCAAAACCCTTGATGAAGGAAAAACCTACAAGCCGACATATCTGGATGGAAAGGTCTCCATAAAGCTCGTTGATGTTACGGATTCAAGCGCCAAATTCACCGTAACCCTCAATGGAATAAGCTATACGAAGACCATAGAGGAAGATTCAGGTCAGGGTTTTGGATATAAGATAAGCAGCGACATCTCCTATTATCCCTTCGTATGGATTAAGGTGACAAAGGCTGTTAAGAACGATTATGCAGAATTTGATATATGGATACCCACTTACCCCGTGACCTCAGTATCCGTGAAAAGGGCTTCTCAAACGGGCACTCAAAATCAAACCCAGGGAGCTCCGGATACAGTGGTTTACAACGATGTCATGTATAAGGATGAAATCCTGAATATATACTACAACGGCACAACATACAAGCTTCGCCTGAACCAGGTTGGATTGTACTCAAGCTTCTCCCTCTTCAAGGGGACAACCCCCCTAGAAACCTTCCAGGTTAAAGCTGGAGGCTATCATGAGAGCGATAAAGCCCCGATTGGAGTGGAAGTCGTTAAGGATTCCTATGACACGGAATATAACAGGCTCACGGTTAAGGTTTGGGCACCTCATGGAGCAAGCGCCCCTCCGATTTTAAGGGAAGCCAAACTGAAGCTCATAGTTGAAACTACTTCAAAGAAGATAATGCTCGGGGATAAGATGATACTGACAGTGAAGGTCGTGAATGAGGGGAAAGGTAAGGCTTTTGGGTTGAAATTGAATTCAAATATTCCAAACGGGCTTGAGCAGGAGGTCTACCCCGAAAAGCTCACAATAACAAAGCTCGATGCCTTCTCCGAGTATCCCTTGGCAACTTACATATTGACGCCCTCGCAAGTGGGCTCATACCAGATAGGTAAGTTTGGAGTAGAGTACTACGATGAGTTTGGGAATCTCAAGAAAGTTGAATCGGACACCATTGGTGCACTGAAGGTCTACACCCTTCCAAAAATAGAGCTAAACGTGGATAATGATTACTTTAAGGTTGATACAAGCAAGGATAACAAAGTTAAGGTCAAATTCAACGTCGTTCTCGAAAAGGGGAATCCAGCGTTCGAATTTATTGAGAACGCAACGCTTCACTTGGAATTCCCCGATTCATTGAACGCTTACAGCAGGGATATATCCCTCGGAGATCTAAGGGCAAACGAGTCCATATCAAAGGAGATAATCTTCACGGTTAACAAAGCGGAATTGAGCAAGGTAAGCGCCACATTAACTTACAAAGACGCCCTTGGAGAGGAACACCAGATTGAATTCCCCAATTTGGTGATTATAGATGCTGTTCCTCCAGCCATTGTTGAGAAGAAGGTAAAGGTATATCCCGAAGCTCAGGAGCTTCCATCCTTTGTCAATGCAACTCTAGCAGGATTGGACAATGAAACAAGGGCACTGCTTGCTGAAGAGCTCAAGAATGTGAGCGAAGCATATATTCCCCCACAACCTCCAAAGACCAACTGGTGGGCGGTATTTGCCATACTCTTCCTGATATTTGGAATAGGGTTTGGAGTCGCCTACTACAACCTCAAGGGCAAATACGAGGAAGCCCAGAGAAAGCTTGCCAGAAGAAAGCCAAAGCCCGGAGGGCTCCCGCTTAAGAAAGAGGAGGAAGTAAAGGAAGAATTAGAGGATAAGGGTATTGAGACCCTCTGATTTCTTTTCTTAAACTTTTTAAACCCTCTTTTCCCTCCTATTCTTGGTGAGAGAATGTTTGCATACAAGCAGGTCATGGTTATTAGGAAGGATTTAAAACTCAGCAGGGGAAAATTGGCAGTTCAGGTTGCCCATGGTGCAGTAACAGCAGCTTTCAAAGCTTCGAAAGATAAACCCGAGTGGTTTAAGGCATGGTTTCATGAGGGACAGAAGAAAGCCGTGGTAAAGGTGGAGAATGAGAGGGAACTCTTCGAGCTCATGGAAAGGGCTAAGGTTCTTGATCTGCCATACGCATTGATAAGAGATGCAGGATTGACCGAGATTCCTCCAGGGACTGTAACATGCTTGGCAGTTGGCCCGGCTCCAGAAGAGCTTGTGGATAGAGTAACCGGACATTTAAAGCTGCTTTAGGTGAGATGTGTGGATTACAAAGAATTTTTTTCCCAATTCAGATATGTGAGCAAGAGCAGGGGGATAGGAGGTAGGATAAAGGTTTTTCCAGAGGATTTTATAGTGGAGGAGGTAATTTCAAAGAGTGTTTTTAAAAAGCAGAATTGCCTTATCTATCGCCTTATCAAGAGAAACTGGGACACAATGGTGGTAATTAAGGAGATAGCAAAGCGTGCGGAGATTTCCTACAGGGATATAGGATTTGCGGGAACTAAAGACAGGCACGGCATAACAACCCAATACATAAGCATCTGCGGGGGAAATTTGAAGGAGCTGAAGGAGAAGATTGATAGGGTTGAAATAAGCGATGTAAAGCTGGAATTCGTGGGCTATGGAAAAAAGCTCAAGCTCGGCTCTCTATGGGGGAATCGCTTTAAGATACTTGTTAGAGAGGTGGATATTTCCGTAGAAGAAGCCCTAAAGAGAACGAGG
>QMUB01000114.1 GCA_003663695.1 Thermococci archaeon
ATAGATGTCGCGGAAATATATAACCCGTTCACATATCAAGAAATATTGTACTATGAACTATTCGGCTTTTGCAAGCCGGGTGAGGGTTACAAGCTTGTGCTTGAAGGTGTTGTTACGAAGGATGGGGAAATAGCATGTGACCCATCTGGAGGTGTGCTCTGCACGAACCCCATTGGCGCAAGTGGATTAATACGTGTTGCAGAGGCCGCTTTGCAGGTTATGGGTGAGGCAAGCAACCAAGTAGATGGTTGTGTAACTGCTTTGGCCCACGCGATGGGCGGAGTCAATCAACTTAATGGTTTGATGGTTTTGGGGAGGTGAAATTATGGAAGATGTTAGGGTTTTAACAGGCATGATTTCTTTAACATACCAGTGGGTTTTGAGTTCAACAGACGCGAGATTTTTTGACGAATTAAAAAATAAAAAAATAATGGGAACTAAGTGCCCCGAATGTGGTAGGGTTCTTGTTCCTGCTAGGAAATTCTGTCCGAGATGTTTTGTAGATACGACAGAATGGGTAGAAGTTAGTGATGAGGGTATTATCGAGACATCAACACTTGTCGGGGAAAAACTTCAGTTTGAAGGTCAGCCAATCAAGCCGCCATATGGCTTGGCAATAATAAAACTTGACGGTGCCGATGTAGGGTTATCTCACTTTATAGGTGGAATAGATTTTTCAGACCCTGAAAAAGCGATGGAAAAAATGAAACCAGGGATGAGAGTAAAAGCTGTTTGGAGTGAAGAGAGAAGGGGTAAGATTACAGATATTCAATACTTTAAGCCTTTAGAGTGATCAAAAATGAAAAATAGAAATATAATAAACAGACTGGCTTTTGGAGATATATTAAGGAGAAATGCAAAGAGATTCCCTGATAAAGAAGCTGTAGTTGCATATGGTGAATTAAGTAGAGATGGACTAGAAAAAAGGCTTACATACAGAGAAATGGATGAAAAAGCAAACCAGTTCGCCAATGCACTTATAGAGAGAGGTTTAAAGAAGGGAGAACGAATGGCAATGATAATGGGCAATTCTATAGAGTTTATGTTATCTCAATTCGGCGCAGCAAAAGCTGGTATAACTACAGTTCCAATTAACCCTGTTATCACTCCAAAGGATATAGAATACCAACTACAGCACTCTGAATCTAAATTTGCTGTCGTTGACGATGTATTTCTACCTAAAGTAGAGGAGGTTCTTAAGAATGAGGGGATTGATTATGTAACAGTTCCGATTTCCGGGAATTCAGATTCGGAAACGTTTAGAGATTTTATCAAGAATATGTCAAAAGATGAGCCTGAAGTGGAGATATGGGAGAGAGACATACTTGAGATTCTGTATACGAGTGGTACTACTGCATTGCCCAAAGGAGTGATGCTAAGCCATTTAAACGTAATTTTTGGTTGCCTAAATATTGCACTTGATGGTGCAGTCATTGGATTCGTTGGACCAAACTGTGTGATGACTACCCTTATGCCCCTCTTTCATTGTGCACAGCAGGGCATAACCTACGGCTCGGCAATTATTCCATGTGGAAAAACTGTTGTCATGAGGGGTTTTGATCCGGAAACACTCCTGAAAGGGATAGAAGAGGAGGAGATAACATTTACATTCATGTTACCAACGATGTATAGACAGATTCTCGAAATGGATTTATCAAAGTATAATCTTTCGAGTTGGAAGTATGCTCTCTATGCCATGACCCCAATGGATGAAAGAACGAAGAGAAGGTTGATAGAGGAGCTTAACCTAACTATTATGCTTGGATCTGGTCAAACCGAGGCTTTTCCACCAACAATAATCTTCCGACCAGAACATCAGCTAATGAAAGAGGGTAACTACTGGGGAACTCCGTGTCCCTTCACCGAACACGCCATAATGGATGACGAAGGAAATTTGCTACCACCAAACAAGGTCGGTGAAATTGTTCTTAGAGGTCCAAACATCATGGAAGGTTACCTCAAGAATGATGAGGCTACAGCTGAAGCCTCTAAGTATGAATGGCACCATATGGGCGACTTAGGCTTCTTCGATGATGATGGCCTGCTCAAGTTCGTGGACAGAAAGAAGGACATGATAAAGACTGGTGGCGAAAACGTGCCAAGCATTAAAGTTGAAAGTATCCTATTGGCTCATGAGAAAGTGGCTGAGGTTGCCGTGGTAGGATTACCACACGAGAGATGGGGAGAAGCTGTAACAGCAGTAGTTGTTCCTAAAGATCCAAGTTTAACTGAAGATGAGCTAATAAAATACTGCAAGGAGCGTTTAGCTGGCTTTGAAGTGCCAAAGAAAGTAATTTTTGTAAAAGAGTTGCCAAAAACTGCTACTGGAAAAATCCAGAAATACCAGATCCGTGAGATGTATCGTGATTTTTATAAAGTTGGAAAATAATAATTTGAAATTTATTTCTATTTATTTAATAGAATGAGGTGATGATGTGGAGACACAATCTAAGGTCCTCTGGAACCCATCCCCTGAATTTATAGAGAATGCAAAGATCACAAAGTATGTTTCTTGGCTGAGAGAAAATAAAGATTTGGAACTAGAGGTCTCAGATAATCCAGTGAAAAATATAAGAAACTATAATGAGATTTGGAGGTGGTCTGTTGAAAATATAGAACAGTTCTGGAGCTCGATCTGGGAGTATTTCAATGTGCTGAGTCACACCCCCTATACCATGGTGCTTGAGTCGAAAAAGATGCCGGGTGCGAGGTGGTTTACTGGGGCAACTCTAAATTACGCTGAGCACGCATTTAAAAATGCAGGAGGAGGTGAAGAGGCGATTGTTTACAGGAGAGAAGATGGGTTGAGAAAATCTCTAAGCTGGAACGAGCTGGCAAGGCAAGTCGCATCCTTCGCAGGCTGGCTTAGGGAAGTTGGCATTGGTAGAGGCGATAGAGTTGTCGCTTATGTAAGTCAGATTCCTGAAGCTGTTATAGCTCTGCTCGCATCTGCAAGCATAGGTGCAATATGGTCGGCTGTTGGTGGAGAAATTGCCTATAGAGCTGCTATTGACAGATTTAAGCAGCTTGAACCAAAAATACTTCTCGCCGTTGATGGGTACTACTATAATGGTAAAGAGTTTCGCAAGGATGAGGATGTGGCAAAAATAGCTAAGAAAATCCCATCAATCGATAGAGTCGTTATTGTACCAAATCTAAATGATGACCCAGAGATAAAGCTCGATAAGCCTACCTATTTGTGGACGGAGACTGTTGAAAGTCGAGAAAAACTATCGTTTGAACCGGTCCCATTCGACCATCCTCTGTGGGTTCTCTATACCTCGGGAACGACAGGTATACCAAAACCAATTGTCCATGGACATGGTGGGATTATCATTGAAACGCTCAAATGTACATTGCATGCTGACCTCAACCCAAATGATAGGTATCTATGGTATTCCTCTCCATCATGGATGATGTGGAATTTTGTTGTGGGTGGACTCCTATCAGGATCAACCATTGTATTCTACGATGGAAGCCCAATGTACAGAAATTTGTTACCCCTTTGGGAGGTTGCTGAAGGAGAAAGGCTGACAATACTTGGCACGAGCGCACCATTTTTGCATGCATGCATGAAAGCTGGGCTTGAGCCAGGGACACAGTTCAAGCTTGACTACCTAAAAATGATTGGTTCGACTGCCGCACCTCTCTCACCTGAAGGCTTTGAGTGGGTGTATAGGTGTGTGAAGGAAGATATATGGCTAAATTCTGCTAGTGGGGGAACTGACGTGATGACTGGATTCGTTGGAGGTTGCCCGATACTTCCCATCTGGGCTGGCGAAATGCAGTGCAGGTGGCTTGGTGTGAAGGTCGAAGCTTACAATCTAGAGGGCAAGCCGGTCATCAACGAAGTTGGTGAACTCGTCGTTGAGCTGCCCATGCCCTCAATGCCCCTCTACTTCTGGGGCGATCCAGACTTCAAGTGGTACAAGGAAAGCTACTTTAGCATGTTTCCTAACGTGTGGTGGCATGGAGATTGGCTGATGATTACCGACAGAGGAACGGCAATAATCTTCGGGAGATCTGATTCAACAATTAAGAGGAAAGGTGTAAGAATGGGTACGCTGGATTTCTATAAGGTTGTAGAATCTCTTCCTGAAATCCAGAACAGTCTTGTTGTTGAGATTAAGGGGAAAATATTTCTGTTTGTAGTTCTCAGCACTGGACAGCTTACTGAGGAACTCAAGCAGAAAATAAATAATGCGCTGAGAGAACAGTTGGGCCCGTATTTTGTGGCAGACTACATTATTCAAGTGCCAGATGTGCCAACAACTCTCAACTACAAGAAGCTGGAAGTACCGATTAAGAAGATCCTTATGGGCTGGGAAATCGAGAAAGCAGTTAATCTAGATAGTATAATGAATCCAGATGCCGTATTTGAAGTTGTGGAGGCTGCAAAATCATATGTAGTTGGCGATGAATGAGGTGAGTTTCTGATGACGCAGATAACGTTTAAAGGATGGTATTACGATGACTTTAAAATTGGAGACGAAATAGTAACTGCTAGTAGGACTGTAACAGAGACAGATATCATAAATTTTGCAGGTTTAACTGGTGACTGGAATCCTCTACATACGGATGTTGAATTCGCCAAGAATAGTATATTCAAAAAGAGAGTTGCACATGGAACATTGACGTTTGCTATAATGACCGGGCTCCTTGTAAGAACGGGTATAATAGAGGAAACAATATATGCATTTTACGGTGTAGATAATCTCAGACTTACGAAACCAGTGTTTATAGGAGATACATTGAAAGTTATTGCTAAGGTAGCTGAAAAAGAGGATAGAGGAAAAGTAGGTCTTATAATGCTTGATTCTAAGGTTGTAAACCAGAGAAAAGAAGTAGTTTTGTCATGTATTTTGAAGCTACTTATAAAGAAGAGAGAATGAATCTCATAACTATTTTTGAGAGGTGATTGATATGAATTTTAGTCTTACTGATGAGCAGAAGATGATTGCAAGTGCTGCAAAGGATATAGCAAAAGACTTCCCACCAGAATACTGGAGAGAAAAAGAGGAGAATGGAGAATTTG
>QMUB01000115.1 GCA_003663695.1 Thermococci archaeon
ATACTCCAGCAACTCAATAAAGCCCTCGAGCCATACGATTTGCACTTTGGTTACAGAGTAGTTGATGAGATTGCTTTATTCTTCAAGAATGCTAAGGAGAGCTGGAGAGCAGGGATAGTAGCGTTTGAAAATAATAACGATGAAAATAACATTAACAATGAAATCTTCGACCTTGTGCTCCTTATGAAAATCCTTCCAAAGTTCCATGGCAACAGGAAGAAACTTGAGAAACCTCTGCTGATGTTTCTTAAAATGACAAAGGAAGGAAAACTTGATGAAAACAAAGCCAAGAAGAAAAGTGATGAGTTATGGAAGGAGATTTTTGGAGAGGAAACCCTGAGCAGCAGAGCGGAAACCATTGTTAAAGAGCTAGAAAACACCGAAAACTACACATACAAGTACACTGCCAAAAAAGTCCTCCGCATGCTCCGCCAGCTCTACGAAATCGGCTTTGCAAGTTTTAGTTGATTTCTTTTCAAAATTTCAGAATAGAAGTTGATGGAGAAAGGATCAGAAGTAGCTCTCCGTTAAACCATACTTCTCAAGCTCATGGAGCAGCTTTTTGACAGCTTCCCATGCATCATGCTCACTCTTAGCACCGCTGCAAACGATTTTACCTGATGTGAAGAGGAGTATAACCGCCCTTGGATCTTTCACTCTATAAATAACGCCGGGGAACTGCTCGGGTTCGTATTCACAGTTGGGCAGGGCGAGGGCAACTGCATCGAGGTTAAACTCCATACCAATGTCACCGCTGAAAACCATGTTTTGTATATCAATTTGCGGGGCGCGGTGGAACTTCGTTCCAATCTTTGAGAGCATCTCTACAAGCTTTGAAACAGCACCTTCGATATCTTCAACACTTTTGGCACCGGTTACAACGAGTTTCCCGGAGCTGAATACAAGAAGTGCTACCTTCGGCTCATCCAAACGGCATATGATTCCCGGAAATTCCTCGGGATTGTACTTGGAATTGGGGCAAATCTCAATTACTTTTTCCAAATCCAAAGAAGCAAACAGATCAACGGAAGCCACGATATTTTCAATCCTGAGTTTTACATTGCTCATATCAACCATAATTACACCCCCGATTAGTGGGTTTAAAAACCCCTTTTTATATCCTCACTCAGGCTTTTTAAATTTAACCATGGAATATGTTTAAAAGTCCGCTGCCAATGTTAAAGGGGTGAGCGGTATGAAAAACACGATGGTTTTGGTGAGGACGGATAGCTTTGACAAGGCAATGATAGCCCTCGCAGATCTCACGAGATATGGAGGCATGAAGATACTTGGAGTCCCAAAAATAATCTCTCCTGCTCTCTCGGATTGGGCTTTTGAAAAAATCGTTGGTGAGAAACCCAAGAAAACCTACAGAGCTCATGTGGTGGCTCAAATTGACCTCCCCCCCTCCAAGGCTATAGGGAGACTCAGGGAGATTCATCCCCCCGCGCATATCATAGTCATTCCCCCCAATAGCAATGTTAATGAAGAGCTCATGAAAATGTGGGGAACCTTAGAGAAGCTCAGGGGATTTCACAAACCAAAAGAGACAAAGAGCGAGGAAGAATGATCACTTATTACTTCTTCCTCTTCTTAATTTTGATATTGGCTATATCGCCCAGCGTTGGCTCGTAATCCTTGGGTATCTTTGCCTTCTCCCTCGGAGCTTCCTCAATGCGCTCTATAAGTGTTATCTTGAAATACCGTTCAAGCTTTTTTGCCTCGTCGATGGTGGGCATGTACTCTCCATGGGCTATTCTCCTGAGGAGATTCGTTGATAGACCGACCTTGTGGGAGAGTTCCTCATAACTGAGCCCGCTCCTCTGTATAGCACTTCTCACCCTCTCCGCATAGTCCTCCACGATTTCCTCTTCAGGGCGCTCCCTCCTTGGTCTCGCAGCCCTTTGAGGTCTAGATGGTATTGATCTTGGTCTCGCAGCCCGTCCGGTTGGCATTGGGCTCCATGTACCGGGCTTTTTCTTTGAGTACTTGGCATAGCAGCTGTTGCAGACCAAAAGCTCTGCTCCCTCTATTTTTATGACGTGTCCGGGCCCTCTTATTTGAGCACCGCAGATTTCACAGATTCTCTTTCCTCCAGGCTTTGGCATTCCTATCACCCTCTTTGTTTAATTGTAAGTAGTCCTCAGAATTAAAAAGCTTGTTTATCCTAAAGGCTAAGGATTTATAAATCCTCGCCTGCGAATGTAATTTCGTATGAGGGTGAAAATTGAGAAGCTCAAGGAATGGAATGAAGAGGTCCTCAACAGGCTCGTGGAGATATACATGGAGGGTTATGCGGGACTGAGAGAATACGGCGGGGAGAGCGTGCCCTATGCACGCCGGTATCTTCGGTGGTGCTGGGGAAGAATGAAAGATGGCTTTTTCGTTGCCCGTTTGGATGATGAAATAGTGGGCTTTGCCGTATGTTCAAGGAAGTGGCACCATAAGTTCCTAAATGAAAAAGTTGGATACATAGGGGAATTTGTAATCGATAAGGCATATCAGGGGCACCACATAGGAGGCGCCCTAATGAAGGCATGTCTGGAATATCTGAAAGGCTGCAAAAAGATAGTCCTTGAAGTTGGAGAGAAGAATGAGAATGCCATAAAATTCTACGAGCGCTGGGGATTCAAAAAAATCGGGAAGCAGGAAAACTGGATAATCATGCTCAGAGAGGATTGACATTTTTTTGTCAATTTTAAACCATAATCATTTTAAAGGTGACACCTACATACCTATGGATAAGTCCTCTGGGTGAAGATGAAATGCCAAGCTACATAGTTGTAGGCGGTCAATGGGGAGATGAAGGTAAAGGTTCTATAATCGCTTATCTGGCTCAAAAGGATAAACCCGAGGTAATAGCCAGGGGTGGCGTGGGAACAAATGCAGGACACAGCGTTTATATAAATGGGGTTAAATATGCAGTAAGGCAGCTCCCAACGGGTTTCATGCAAACAAAGGCGAGGCTTTTGGTGGGAGCTGGCGTTTTAGTGGATCCTGAAGTATTTTTCCATGAACTGGAGCATTTAAAACCCTTCAATGTTGAGAAGAGAGTAGGCATTGACTACAGGTGCACAATCATAGAGCCCGGGCACAGGGAACTCGATAGAACCAATGCTTACCTGCACGGGAAGATAGGAACCACGGGAAGCGGTTGCGGTCCAGCAAATGCGGATAGGGTTATGAGGAAGGCCAGACAGGCAAAGGACCTCAAAGAGCTTGAACCATATCTAACGGACGTTGCCCAGGAGGTTAACGACGCTTTAGATGAAGGAAAACTCATCCTCATTGAGGGAACTCAAGGCTTTGGATTAAGTCTCTATTATGGTTCATATCCTTATGTTACATCAAAGGATACGAGCGCTTCAGCAATAGCGAGCGATGTGGGCGTTGGACCGACAAGAGTTGATGACGTGATTGTGGTCTTCAAGAGCTTCCCAACGCGCGTTGGTGCGGGCCCATTCCCAACGGAGATGAGCGAGGAAGAAGCGGATAGAATGGGACTTGTGGAGTATGGAACCGTCACGGGGAGGCGTAGGCGTGTCGGCTGGTTTGACTATGAATTTGCCAAATACTCGGCGAGGGTCAACGGTGCCACAGTGCTCGCGATAACGATGCTCGACAAGTACGACAAGGATGCATTTGGAGTCAACGACTTTGAAAAGCTCCCTCAAAGGGCTAAAGAATTTATATGGGAAATTGAGGAGCGCGTGGGTGTTCCCGTTGGGCTCATAAAGACGGGTCCAGAGATGGAGCATATAATCGATTTGAGAGAGAACATTTGATTTCCCTTCTCCCCATTCAATTATTCAAAAAGCTTTTATTTTGGGGTAGCTAGTTAGTAGCGAGGGCCCGTGGCTTAGTATGGATAGAGCGTCGCCCTCCGGAGGCGAAGGTCGCGGGTTCAAATCCCGCCGGGCCCGCCATTCGCTCTTTTAAAAGCCCAATTTCCATTAACTTCTCCCTACCAAGCCGGTTGAATAATTTAGAGCCTCATACAAACCCTCGAATACTTCTCTGCCAAAACTAGTATAACTCTTGCAAGAGGAACGATTGATATGATAGTTTTCGTAGCCATTCAAGCCTCTTATGCTCTAGTTATGGAATTTATAAAAAGCTTTTAATAATTTAAGGAAAACATTCAATTTGGTGGGTTGATTATGAACGTGGTGCGAACGGGATTAAAGGATGTAGATGCTGCGTTAGGGGGAGGGGTTGTTGATAGAGGGAACTTGTTGATAGCGTATGATAGAAGGTCTCTAGGCTGGATATTAGGCTTAAGAATATTTAAAGCTTTAATAGAAAATGGTGCGATTGGAGTTGTTCTTAACACCGTGTTGCCTGTTTCAAAACTTGAATTAAGATTAGAGCGTGCAGGAGTGGATCTCCACAAGACTGGGGAGGAAGGAAAGCTTTATGTTATTGATCTCTTTGGTTCCAAATATGAGATTTATTCTAAAGAGCCGTACATTTTTCAAATACAAGATTGGAGCGATGAAACAGGTCTCGCAAAATTGATCAATTTGTACCGTGAATTAAGTTCGAGGATTTCTAAGGATGCATTAGTTGCGGGCCTCATAACCACTATGGAAGGAACGTATCATGAGTTTGGTGAGAGAATGATGAACAGGATAGTCCGAGCATCTATTGCGAGTTTTGAGAGGGAACCTTTAAGCGATCTTAGGATTATTACGATCTCACTCTTGAATAAGGAGGCGGTCCCGGATTACATTAATGCTTGGCTTTTCAGTCTAAATGATCAGGTCATCGAGTTAATTTCACACGTAAGTTCTATGGGCATGGAGGAGACTATTTTAGTTCCTAAATCCGTGCTTCCGGGCTTCACACCCTGCCATTACAGGGTTGTGCTCTCAAAAGAGCAGTTCATTAAACTATTTTGATATTTTAATTTTTAATTTTAATCTTTTAAATTCTCAGCTATTTTGAACAGGATTTAATGGTTTTTCAAACCATATGGAAACATTGAGCCTGTGAGAATGATCGGTCCTTTGAGTGATG
>QMUB01000116.1 GCA_003663695.1 Thermococci archaeon
ACTTCCTCCACAGCAAGGGGCTCCTTGATTTCATTGACTGGGCGGAAAAGATTTTGAATGAGTTCTATCCCTACATAAGAACACCTGTAGACTTTGCAATTGATTATGAGGGTGAGAGGCTTGAAATTGACCTGCTCAGTGATGAGAAGGCTCTTTTTGATAAGCATTCAATTTTGGATATTGGTAGTAGAACTGTGGAGAAGTATTCACAGCTTTTAAAGAAAGCCAAGATTATCGTTGCAAACGGTCCTATGGGGGTTTTTGAGCGTGAAGAATTTGCTCATGGAACTGTAGGAGTATTTAGAGCTATTGGGGAGAGCGACGCCTTTTCCATAGTGGGAGGAGGACACAGTATAGCCAGTATATACAAGTACAATATAGAGGGGATATCCCACATAAGCACGGGAGGAGGGGCAATGCTGAGCTTCTTTGGAGGCAAGAGGCTTCCTGTTTGGGAGGCATTTAAAATAAGCTATGAAAGATTCAAAGACAAAGTTTAAATTCACCATTTCGAACTCTCTCTTATGCTAGTGATAGATGCCGCAATCTTCATTCAGGGAATTGATGTGGAAGGAGTTACAACGCCGAAGGTTGTGGAGGAAGTCAGGGATAGAGAATCCAAGATCTTTCTTGAGAGTCTGGTAAGTTCGGGGAAAGTTAGGATTATGATGCCGGCTGGAGAGAGCGTGGAATTCGTGAAATCCAAAGCCATTGAAACGGGGGAGCTTGAAGAACTCAGCGATGCTGATATTGAGGTTTTGGCACTCGCATACGAGCTCAAAGCCACGCTTTTCACGGATGACTACAATCTTCAGAACATTGCAAGGTTCTTGGGACTGGAGTTTAAAACCCTGAAGAGAGGAATCAAAAAGGCTATAAAATGGCGCTATGTGTGTATAGGCTGTGGTAAAAAGTTCGAACGTTATCCCCATGAAGGGATCTGCCCTGACTGCGGGAGCAAAGTTAAGCTCATTCCAAAAAGGAGAAGAAAGCGTCAGAGCTCATAGGGTTCTTCATGAATCCGCCCGAGTTTTCTCATCATCCGCTTGTATTATCTCAAATAATATTCAATCTTTTTCCTGAGTTCCCAATCTTGCTTGATTTTTTTCCTTAAAAACCTTTTAAGTTGGATATTTTCGGCGAGCATTCCGCTCAGCTTTATGGCGAGAATTTTATTGTCCTCGCTCAAGCCGTACGCCCTGTACCTCAGGGGAGCCCATCTCCTCTCGAGCTCCGCTGCCTTTGACTTCAAATCTTTTATCTCCTCCTCGACATCTTCAAAGCTTTCAGGTTCCTTAAACTCACCTGAGATTATCATTTCAATGATTCTCTCCATACTGACTCCATATCTCTCGCCAATTTTTCTCATCTCTTCTTCAATGTCCTCCGGGATCTTAACTTCTATCTTCCCGAGCCCCTTTTCAGGCTTTATCCTTAAGAGCATCCCTTTTCTCCTCCAGCTCCCTTCTCAATTGGGCGTTCTCCATTTCGAGCTGCTCTCTAAGCTTCATCATGGTTTCCCTATCCTCAACAGCCATCTCATAGAATCTCTCGAGCTCTTTTAACTCCTCTTCCATCTCCCTTATTTTCTCCTTGAGCTTTTTTCTCTGCTCTATCAAAAATTCCTCCTTCTCGGCTTTCAATGTTAGCTCGACTCTGGGCAGATTTTCTCTTATCAGCTCAACTATCCTCTCTTTCCCGAGTTTCTGAAGCTCTTTGAACTTTTTCTTCGGAACCCTTATTTCCATGACTCACCCCTTCTTCATGAGCCTATCGTAGCAGGTTATATAAAAAGCCAGAAGAGATTTCCATTTTCCATAGGGCTCTATGATTTCCCTGACATCCTTCTCCTTCACTTCTTTTATCCTCTTCTTGAAAATCTTCGCTATTCCTCTCCTGAGCCCCAGATCTCCTGCTGGATAAACGTTCTTCCTCAATCCATATGCCAGAAAAAGTTCGGCACTCCATTTTCCAATTCCCCTAAATTTTGTTAAATATTTTATAGCATCCCTTTCATCAAGCCCTTCGAGATCTAATCTAAGCTCTCCTGAAACGTATTTTGATGTCAGGTCCTTTATGTAAGAAGTGCGATAGCCAAACTTTACGCTTTTTATTTCTTCCAGAGAGAGGGAATTTATCCTCTCAGCATTTGGGAAAACATAGAGATCTCCTTTTGGATCTCCAAAGCGTATCACAAGATTTCCTATGGTTTTCATGGCAAATTCAAAATTCACCTGCTGCTGGGCTATGACTTCAATAAGAGCCTGATACTTCGAAGGCGCCGCTGGAAGGCTCAATCCATAAAACACATCTATCAAAAAGGAGAACTTTGAATCTTCGAGCTGGGAGTAGAATTCCTCCAGTGGGATATCAAGTCCCAGAATAAATTTAATCTTATCCCGTGCTTCCTTTTGATGTCTCCTTGACGATAGATGCTCCAGATAAAAATCCTTTCCATCAAACCCGGCAATTCCAAATTCAAAGGCCTGCCAAAAGACCCCGCCCTCCATTTTCCAAGTGTTGTTTTTTATCATTTCATGTGCCGTTTTCTGGAGGTCTATCATTTTATCACCTGTTGAGCCACTTGTCAAGCGTCACCGGGTTTCTGCTTATTTTCTTCAATGTCGATACATATAAATGCTTCCCATCTCTGGAGCGGAGTATCTCAAGCTCTCCCTTCTCTTCCAGGAAGCGCATTATCTCTTTAATTTCCATGTCCCTGACGTTAAACTTTCTTTTGAGAAACTGCCAGAAAGGCTCTTCGTATGAATATCTCGAAGCTCTTTTCACAATTACCCATGCGATTTTAATCTTCTCACTCCCTTTAGCCAGGCGAAACTTTATTATCTCGCTCCTCATACATTATAACTTCCCTCTTTTCCTATTTAGGCTTTTGGTGGGCATTTATATATGCAAGGGAAAAATTTAATTAACCCAAGAAACAACTTTTATACAAGGTGGTGTAAATGAAGAAAATATTGCTCTTTATCGCTCTCGTCTTCATGCTTACTCCTGCTTTTGCACAAGCCAAAACCGTTTATGTGGCTCAAATTGAAGGTTCTATAACCTCTTATACTTATGATCAGTTTGATAGCTATATAAGTGCAGCTGAGGAGGCCCATGCAAACGCTCTCATAATCACAAAAGACCCCCCCGGAAGAAGGGGCGATGCAATGCAGAACATAATCCAGAGGATACAGACTTCGAAGGTGCCAGTTATAATATACGTTTACCCCCAGGGAGCCATAGCAGCTTCCGCAGGGACTTACATAGCCCTCGGTTCTCATTTAATTGCAATGGCTCCCGGCACCAGCATAGGCGCATGTGAACCCATTTTGGGATATTCACAGAATGGGAGCATAATAAAAGCCCCCGAGAAAACCAAAAACTTTTACATTGCATATATACGGAGTTTAGCACAGGCCAGCAACAGGAATGAAAGTGTTGCAGAGCGGTTTATAACCGAAGATTTGAGCTTAACGCCCAAGGAAGCACTTAAATACAACGTGATTGAGGTTGAGGCATATGATATAAACGACCTCATCAAAAAGGCAGATGGGATGGAGACAAAGCTTCCAGTGCAGGGGAAGTACGTTAAACTCGATTTGAAGGGAGCGGAGATTGTATACCTCCATCCAACGTTAAAGGATCAGCTTATAAGCTATATCACGGATCCAAGCGTTAGCTACATTCTGTTAACCCTTGGGATTTGGGCCCTCATATTGGGCTTTCTGAGCCCCGGATGGCATGTGCCTGAGACTGCTGGTGCCGTCATGATAGCCCTTGCAATAATCGGACTTGGATATTTTGGATACAGAAGTGCAGGGTTGCTTTTAATTCTCCTTGCAATGGTTTTCTTCATAGCAGAGGCATTAACCCCAACTTTCGGCTTGTTCACGGTTGCTGGATTAGTAACCTTCATCTTGGGAAGTATATTGATGTTCAGCGGAGGTGGAAATGTGGATTATCTCGTCAGTAGCGATGTGTATAAAAATCTGAGGATAATCATAATAACAGTTGGAGTGTTGCTGGCGCTGTTCTTCGCCTTTGGAATGGCTGCGGTTATAAGGGCCCGTAGAAGAAAAGCCCAGACAGGAAAAGAGGAATTGGTGGGGATGGTAGGAGAGGTTGTGGAGCCTCTGGCACCCCAGGGAGTTATAAGAATTAGAGGGGAGCTCTGGAAGGCTGAGAGCAAGGACAAAGATGAGATCCCTATGGGGGAGAAGGTTAGGGTGGTTAAGATGGAAGGTTTAAAGCTTATTGTTGTTGGTTTGAAAAAAGAGGAAGGTGGTGGATAATGGCACTGTTTAGTGCAGGCAATTTAGTTTTAGCAATAGTTTTGTTGTTTGTTCTGGTGTTTTTAGCATCTGCAATAAAGATAGTTAAGGAATACGAAAGAGCAGTGATATTCCGGCTGGGTAGGGTCGTCGGTGCAAGAGGTCCAGGTCTGTTCTTCATAATACCAATATTTGAAAAAGCCATTATCGTGGATTTGAGGACTCAGGTCTTGGACGTTCCAGTTCAGGAGACCATAACGAGAGATAACGTTCCAGTGAGAGTGAATGCCGTTGTTTACTTTAGAGTAATTGACCCAACCAAAGCGGTGATCAAAGTCAAGAACTTCATAATGGCAACATCTCAGATATCCCAGACAACCCTGAGAAGTGTTATAGGTCAGGCTCATCTGGATGAGCTCCTTAGTGCAAGAGAGAAGCTTAACATGGAGCTTCAGAAGATAATTGACGAGGCAACGGATCCTTGGGGAATTAAAGTCTCTACCGTTGAAATTAAGGATGTTGAGCTTCCGGCGGGGATGCAGAAGGCGATGGCAAGGCAGGCCGAGGCAGAGAGAGAAAGAAGAGCCAGAATCACACTCGCTGAAGCTGAAAGACAGGCTGCAGAAAAGCTTAGAGATGCCGCTGAGATTATATCCTCACATCCAATGGCACTGCAGCTCAGAACTCTCCAGACAATTGGCGATGTTGCAGGGGACAAGAGTAATGTGATAGTGTTA
>QMUB01000117.1 GCA_003663695.1 Thermococci archaeon
AAGGGAGAGAATCATGAGATGAGCTCAATTTCGATGGTAACATCCTCAGGAACACGAATCCTCATAATCTGCCTCATGGCTCTCTCATCAGCTTCAATGTCAATCAAACGCTTGTGAATTCTAAGCTCAAACTTATCAAAGGTCGCAGTACCCTCCCCATCAGGGCTTTTCCTTGTTGTAATTCTTATCTTCCTCGTGGGCAATGGTATAGGGCCGCTCATCCTGACGCCAGTTCTCTCTGCAATCTGCTTGACCTGACCACAAACATCATCCAATGACCTTACATTGGTGCTCGCAAGTTTAATTCTCGCCTTTTGCATCCTAGACACCCCTTAAAATTTTAAAATTTAAGCTAAAGAGGAATTAAGAAGAAAGGGCTTCACTCGCCCTTCTGAATTGAAATAACCATACCCGCTGCAACCGTTTGACCCATGTCTCTGATGGCGAATCTACCCATCTGTGGGATCTCCTTGACTGGCTCAATGACAAGTGGTTTGGTTGGTCTGAGTAAGACGATAGCTGAGTCACCTGTCTTGATGAACTGTGGGTTCTCCTCGACGATGTTACCTGTTCTTGGGTCAAGCTTGGCTAAGAGCTGCTCGAACCTGACAGCAACCTGGGCTGTGTGGGCGTGAAGGACTGGGGTGTAACCGATTGTGATTGCCGTTGGGTGGTTGAGGACTATGATCTGCGCCTTGAAGGTGTCTTTTGGCTTGACAACTGTTGGAGCTGTATCTGGGTGACCTGCGACGTCACCTCTCTTTATGTCGTTCTTACCAACGCCTCTGACGTTGAAACCGATGTTGTCACCTGGGAGAGCCTCGGGCATTGACTCGTGGTGCATTTCAATGCTCTTAACTTCACCCTGTATTGCCTTGTGGAATATGGTTGATGCAGGCTCAAATATGACGACGTCACCAACCTTGAGAACACCTGTCTCTACCCTGCCAACTGGAACTGTACCAACACCCTTGATTGAGTAAACGTCCTGAATCGGAATTCTAAGTGGCTTGTCTGTTGGCTTTGGTGGCTCTGGGATCTGATCAAGGGCTTCCATTAGGGTTGGACCCTTGTACCATGGTGTCTTGTCACTCTTCTTTACAACGTTGTCGCCCTCCCAAGCGCTGATTGGGATGACGGGGAAGTTCTTGTAACCGAGCATCTGCAGGAGCTTTGTAACCTGTGTGGCAACATCCTTGAACTTCTTCTCATCGTAGTTAATCATATCCATCTTGTTTATACCAACAATGATGTGGTTTATACCAAGTGTCCTTGCAAGGAATGCATGCTCCTTTGTCTGTGGCATGACACCGTCTGTTACGGCGACGATAAGAACTGCGGCGTCAGCCTGTGAGGCACCGGTGATCATGTTCTTAACGAAGTCCCTGTGTCCTGGAGCGTCGATAATTGTGATGTACCTGTGCGGGGTCTCGAACTTGGTGTGGGCAACGTCGATGGTGATACCTCTCTCCCTCTCTTCCTTGAGCCTGTCCATAACCCAAGCGAACTTGAATGACTTACCCTTTTCACCCATCTCCTCGTACTTCTTGATTATGTTCTCCTGTATGTTGCCTGTTTCAAAGAGCAATCTTCCGACTGTTGTACTCTTACCGTGGTCTACGTGTCCGATAAACACAATATTAACGTGTGGCTTCTCCTTTGCCATCTTAACACACCTCCAAATTTTTGCCTAACCCATATTGATTAGGATTGCTTTTTAAATCTTTCTATAACTTCAGCTCCCTCGAGCGGGGAACCCGCTTTTTTTAAGAGAGCCTCATAAGTTCATCTGAGAATACAAGAGAGGGTTTAAAAAGTTAACTAATGAGATTTTGATACTGTCAGGATAAGCAGTAGGGTATTAGGTTTAAATATCGGATAATACTTCAGAAAAAAGAGGGGGACAATGAAAGCTGAAACCATTATTTACTGGGTGGTTTCAGCCTTAAAACCCTTTCGCCGGAATAAAATCCCAGTAAAAAAGAAAATCAGAGCAATCGAATTATATCTGAAAGGCCTCAGTTACCGCCAAATTTCAGAAATATAGGATCAGTTAAATTTTTAATTCTACCTTCCTATTTTCAATGGTGATCGCTATCAGAGAGAGGCAGATAACATATATATCAATTTTAATCGTCTTCATCGGCTTTATAAGTGCCCTCATGTACAGGAGGGTGGATCATATATACCGGACACTTGTGGCTTTAGTAGGACTCTCCATACCACTAATCTTACACAAAAAAGCATCAGATCCGCCAAAAAAGCTGGAACCTGTTTTGATGCCATTGTACAACGAAAAAACAATGATGATCCTGGGAATATTCATAGCAATCCATGTTTCTCTGGTAAATGTCCCCTTCACGACGATGGATCTCTTCCACAAGGAGTGGACGGATGCAGATATGATAAGTCACTTTTTGGGCGGGTTGACTGTATGGCTGATTTTAACTGAAATCCTGAATCACCTCAATTTGAGCGAGAGAAAAACCATAGAATATTCCTTTCTCATATTTATAGCCGCGTGTGTGGGATGGGAGATTGCTGAGAAGCTGAGTGAGAGTGAGATAAGCTTCATTCATGAAACCCTTCTTAACAAGGCAAGGGATCTGGTCATGGATGTCTTGGGTGCCCTTTTCGGACTTCATATAGTCAAAAACAGGGGTTATCCCTTTGAACTGAATCAGGACATTAGATAGATTTTTATTGTTCTCCTCTCACTCTAGTTTGTGAGGGCAAGAACTAAAAGCTACATAAAGAAGTGGCTCATAGTTTTGATTTTCTCCATAATGGCGGGCTTAGTCGGTGGATTAGGGGCAATTTTTTTCAGAATTCTTATACGGTGGTCACATGGGTTCTTCTTCGGTGTTATACTCCCGGGGATCACGTATGAAGTCCATGGCTACAACCTTGGCTATATTCTAATCCCTGCATTCGGCAGCGTAATAGTTGCACCGCTCATAAAAAAGTTCCCGGATCTCAAGGGGAATGGAATTCCCGAGGTCATAGAGGCGGTCATATTCAAAGAAGGACGCATAGAGAAGGAATTCTCAATTTTAAAGGTCATAACGACATCAATAACAATCGGCTCTGGAGGAAGTGTCGGAAGGGAAGGCCCCATCGGTTTTATCGGAGCATCTCTAGCTTCGATAATAACCTACCGCTTTCATCTGGAGCCGGAGATGAAAAAGCTCCTAACAACATGCGGACTTGCTGCAGGAATAGCGGGAACCTTCAACACGCCTCTGGCAGGTGCCATGTTCGCCCTGGAGGTAATTTACATGGGTGCTTTCTCCATAAACATGGTCCCCATATTCCTGGCTTCGGTAACGGGTAACGCGGTGACCCTTGCAATTTTAAAGAGAGCCTTTGAAATACCAATCTCCCTGAACATAGGGCACACTCTGGTGGAGCTTGTATTTTTCTTTATAATGGGAATTCTCTTCGGAATCCTTGCCGCGTCCTATGTGAAAGCTCTCCACTGGTCCATAGAAAGGCTTGAAAACCTGCCGATCCCCCTAACTTTAAGACTTATAACGGGGGCACTCGGTGTTGGGGTAATAGGGATGTTCTTCCCGGCATATGGCATCTTTGGAATTGGATATAATGGAATGGAAATGGCAGTTGTCGGTGCCCTCCCTCTCACCCTCCTCCTCATACTCGGAATCGCCAAGATGCTGGCAACTCTATTCACCCTCTCCTCGGGGCATAGCGGTGGAATATTCGCCCCCAGCCTCTACATCGGAACCATGTTTGGAGCAGCCTTTGGTGTTGTGCTGAACATGCTCTTTCCGGGTTTAGGAATTAATCCATCGGCATATGCCCTAGCAGGAATGGCTGCATTCTTCAGCGGCTTAACCCAAGCTCCTCTCACCCAGATTTTAATGATAACTGAATTAACGAGAAGCTATTCCCTCCTTCCCGCGGTTATGACCTCTTCCACAATTGGATTTCTAACGGCGAGGGCCATACTTCAGGGGGACTCGGTATATACTTTAAAGCTTAAGCGTAAGGGAATGCACGTAACGACAGGAAAACCCCTTATCCTGGAGATGATCTCTGTTAGGGAGATAATGACGAAAAATCCTGTTTATGTCTATGAATGGCAGACCCTTTTGGAGGTTGAGCACTTGGTGGGAGAAACGGGACACGACTGCTTCCCCGTGGTTAATGAAAATCTCGAGGTGCTCGGCATAGTTGGAATCAAGGATTTTCTGAACAGGAGCTCCCAAATTAAATCACTGCCTGTAAAGCACTTCTTGAGGAAGAAATACGCCACAACATGCCCCAATGAAACGGCGGAAGAGGCATTTAAGAAGCTCATGGAATACGACCAGAATCTTCTACCCGTTGTGGAGAAGGGAAAGCTTGTTGGAGTAATAACAAAAAGGGACATTTATACCGCATACTACAAAGGACTGGAGGGAATGTACCTCGAATAGCTATTTTCCAAACCTTGCTATTGCCCCCATTATGTAAAACAATAGCTTTGAAGCTGTTAAAGCCGTTATGTCCCCAAGCTCCATACCCGCGACTTCCATTATATCAATTCCCGCAATTTTTTTGTTTTTAACGAGCCATTCCAGCGCCTTCACAACCTCCCAGAATCTCAAGCCGCCTGCTTCGGGAGTCCCCGTGCTCGGAACCATCGAGAGGTCAAAGACATCTATGTCAATTGATAGATAAACGGGCTCCGGGAGTTTTTTAACAATCTGCTTGAACTTGTCGACATCGTACTCTCTGGCATGCACCCATCGAATTCCCTTCTCCCATGCATAGTCAACCTCTTCCTTTATCCCGCTTCTTATTCCGAATTCCGCAATGTCCACATCAAGTTCCGAAATCCTGCGTGCAACGCAGGCATGATTCCAGGGGTTCCCTTCGTATTTATCCCTCAAATCAAGATGAGCATCAAAGACCACATAGCTCGCTGGCATTAAAGCTTTAACAGGTGCAAACGTCATTGAGTGCTCACCGCCTAGAAGAATCGGGAT
>QMUB01000118.1 GCA_003663695.1 Thermococci archaeon
AACCTCTCTAAAATCATAAAACTTTTCAGATATCTTCACGGGAGCATACAACCTCCCCCAATCCTTCAACCTTTCCAAAAATTCATAAGTATTCTCCTTTGGAAGTTTGACATATCTCACATCTATCACCCCGTTAAATGTATATTTGTGTTCACATGTCTAATTTCATGATCCCTAATGGTGGTTGGGTGGAGGTTAAAAAAGCGTTTCTAAACCCATAGTTTGTCAACCAAAGGTTAAGAATGCCCCAATTATGAAAATTTGGTGCTACGAATTTAAAATCAGATAACGCCGAATTTATCACTGAAAGTTAATACATGCATAAATGTATCATTAATGCATATAAAATTACTTCAAAGATTCGAATTCAACGTTAATGTTCTCTATTTTGTTAAACAAGCAATTATGCACCTTAGGTTGAACAAAGGGCGTTTAAAAAAGACTTTTAAACGGAGAGTTTAAGAGAAGAATGAATACAATAATACATTTTCAATTGAGGTGGTCATCATGGAAGATAATTGTACATATGTGCTATATAATGTGCATGAAGGTGTGGATGCTTGTTCCAATATAGGATACACTAAAACCAAAGCCACACCCTCAAAGCTCCTCTTTGCAGGCTTCATGGCCGGTGCCTACATTGCTTTCGGATTCATGCTGGCGATAGTGGCCAGTGCAAGCTTCCACTCAAAGTTTGGGACATTTCCAAATACATCGCTATTCAAGCTCCTCTTAGGTGCAGTTTTCCCTGTGGGGCTCATAGCCGTTCTAGTCGGTGGAGCCGACCTCTGGACGGGCAATGCCCAAATTGTGTCTATATCCAAGCTAACAAAGAAGGTTGAGATTAAGGACGTCCTTTACAATTGGGTCGGTAGCTATACAGGCAACTTTATAGGTAGCGTATTTTTGGCGTTCTTAGCAATCTACGGCACAGGCTTATTCGCAAATGGACTCTTCAAGGATGTTCTTGTGGGCATAGGAACATACAAAGTTAACATAACTCCTTGGAAGGCGTTTTGGCTTGCTGTAGGCTGTAACTGGCTCGTTAACGTTGCCATATGGCTCTATGTTAGAGCGAAGGACACTGCCGGAAAAGTCCTCGTCACATGGTTCCCAATATTTGCATTCGTTGCTATTGGATTTGAGCACAGCATAGCAAATATGTGGGCTATTACGAGTGCTATATTTGCAAGCAACTACGCCATTACATGGCTCGACTTTTTCAAGAACATAATACCCGTCACCATTGGAAATGCCGTTGGGGGCTTTCTCTTTGTTGGATTTTACCACTGGTACTTAGCTGATGGTGAGAATGCATTCAAAGAGATCACTGACTTCATGATACTCCTAGCAATTTTCGCCGTGCTCATGGTCTTTATACCCGCAGGAATAGCTTACGTGCTAAATGGCTTTGGAAAAGTAGCTCTCTGGGCAGTACCCCTGGCTATAAGCATTTACGGAATTGGCGTGACATATACAGTGAGGAGGAGAGTGGTTTAACATAAACTTGTTTAAATTTTTCCAAAACTTTTTAAATTTTAACATAAAAATGCAAATAGGTGGTGAAGATGGAAAAGCTCATACTTGGACTTTGCCCCTACTGTGGGATGGGGTGTAGGTTTTACATAAAGACCCTCAACGGAGAGCCCGTAGAGATAGAGATTTACGAGGGTGGCGTTAATGAGGGGAAGCTGTGCCCTAAAGGCCTAACCGCTTTAGACTTCCTCAGACATAACGATAGACTTACAAAGCCGCTAAAGCGCACCGAAAACGGCTTCGAGGAAATAAGCTGGGAACAGGCCATAAAAGAGATTGCTGAGAAGATTTTAGAAATCAGAGATAAATACGGCCCAGATGCTTTAGGCTTCTTCTCCAGTGCGAGATGTTCAAATGAAGAGAACTACCTCCTCCAAAAGATAGCACGCCTTCTCGGCACAAACAATGTAGATCACTGTGCGAGGCTTTGTCACGCTTCAACCGTAGCAGGCTTAGCTCAAACTGTTGGGGCAGCGGCTCAAAGCGGTTCCTATGATGACATACCAAAGGCAAAAGTTCTCCTCATCTGGGGCTACAATCCCGCAGAAACTCACCCGGTTTTGATGCGCTACATTTTGAGAGCAAAAGACAACGGCGCTAAAATAATTGTGGTTGATCCGAGGAAGACGAAAACAGCATGGTTCGCTGATATACATCTCCCCTTAAGGCTTGGAACCGATATAGCTTTAGCGAACGCCATGATGCACGTCATAATAAAGGAGCGCCTCTACGACAAGAAGTTCGTGTTCTCGAGAACTAAAGGCTTTGAGAAGCTCATTAAGGTTGTTGAGGAATATACACCGGAGTATGCCGAGAAAATCACTGGAATTCCCGCACACTTAATTAGAGAAGCCGCCGTGACGTTTGCAACCGCAGGAAGAGGAATAATAATGTGGGCCATGGGGCTTACACAGCACATAACGGGAACTGGCAATGTTAAAGCTTTAGCCGACTTGGGACTAATATGTGGCTATGTGGGCAAAGAAGGAACCGGCTTATTCCCAATGCGCGGTCAAAACAACGTGCAGGGAGCTTGTGATATGGGTGCTTTGCCAAATGTCCTGCCCGGCTACCAAAAGGTCACCGATGGAAAGCGCGTGGCAGAGATTTGGGGCGTCGAAGAACTCCCAAGCGAGCCAGGTTTAACGATCCCCGAAATAATAAACAAAGCCCACGAAGGTGAGATTAAGGCTCTCTATATAATGGGTGAAAACCCTGTAGTGAGCGACCCCAACACAAAGCACGTGATTGAAGCTTTGAAAGAGCTCGAGCTTCTCGTCGTGCAGGATATCTTTCTAACGGAGACTGCTAAATACGCTCACTATATTCTACCTGCAGCCGCTTATGCTGAGAAAGAGGGCTCATTTACAGCGAGCGAAAGAAGGGTCCAGTGGAACTTCAAAGCTATCGAGCCACCAGAGGAAGCTAAACCCGATTGGGAAATACTAAGGATGCTCGGCAAAGCTCTTGGCCTAAAGTTTGACTACGAGAGTGTCGAGGACGTTACAAGAGAAATAGCGTTAGTGGCACCCCAGTACAGGGGAATTACCCCCGAGAGGCTCAAGCGCGATGTTGAGGGAATTCAATGGCCATGCCCAAGCGAAGACCACCCCGGAACAAAGCGCTTGCATGTGGAGAGCTTTGCCACACCGGATGGAAAGGCAAACATAATTCCTGTGGAATTCAAGCCGCCGGCAGAGCTCCCCGATGAGGAATATCCTTTCATGCTGACGACTTTTAGAGTTGTGGGACAGTACCACACGGCCACAATGAGCGGAAGGAGTAAAGCACTCACCAAAAGATGGGGCGAAGCTTACGCGGAAATTAACCCAAAAGATGCCCAAAAGCTTGGAATTGAGAGTGGGGAGAAGATCAGGATTGTGACGAGGCGTGGTTCTTATGAGTGCAAAGCTAAGATTACGAAGCGCATTGGCGAAGGTGTGATTGGAGTACCGTGGCACTGGGGAGCCAACGTTCTGACAAACGACGTTCTTGATCCCGAGGCTAAGATACCCGAATTTAAGGTGAGTGCATGTAGAGTGGAGAAGGTGATGTGAGATGAAGCTCTTCATAAACTTGGGAAGGTGCATAGCCTGTAAGGCGTGTGAGGTAGCCTGTGAAAAAGAACATGGAATTTCCTTCATAAGTGTTTATGAGTTTGAAGATATGGCCGTTCCGCTGAACTGCCGCCACTGTGAGAAAGCCCCATGTATAGAGGTGTGCCCAACAAATGCCATAAAAAGAGACGGTGATGGCGCGGTAATAATCAACGAAGAGAAGTGTATTGGCTGCTACATGTGTTCAGCCGTTTGTCCTTACGCCATTCCAATAGTTGACCCCATCAAGGAGCTCGCCGTCAAGTGCAATCTCTGTGCTGACAGAAGAAAGGAAGGGAATCTCCCGCTGTGTGCAAGCGTTTGTCCAACAGATGCACTCGTATTCGGTGAAATAAATGAGATCATGGAAGAAAAGAGAAAGCGCAAAGCAGAGCGTATAGTTGAAGCTCAGAGAAAGGCCATAGAAAAAATAGCACTCTTCGGGTGAGGGGCATGCTAAAAGAAAGCCTCTGCATTGGCTGCGGCATCTGCGCAAAGGCGTGCCCCTTCAACGCCATTTCAATTTTTGAGGAGGAGGTTAGAAAGATAGTCTTTGAGCCCGCGAAGTGCAGCGAATGCGAATACGAGTGCAACGATGCCTGTCCTACCCATGCAATAGATGGAAAGCCTGATGATGCCACATTACTCTTTGAGTATGCACACTGCGCAAGATGTGGGAAGAAGCTTAAGCATGTGCTTAAAGAAGCCGAATATTTATCGAAAAAGCTCGAAAGTATGGGAGAGGACTCACAGATAGCTTATTTATGTGATGAGTGCAAAAGAAAGAAGATTTTTGATGTAGCAACAAAATATGAGGGTTATTTGGGGTGATGGCTATGAGTGGAATGAGATTTGCATTTCTATGTAGGGAAAAACCAAAACCTACGGGGAAAAAAGTCGCCATAATTGGTGGTGGTCCAGCTGGACTCAGTGCGGCTGGCTATTTAGTGTGTCACGGTCATGAGGTTCACGTTTATGACAAGCTTCCAGAGCCAGGTGGCTTAATGCTCTTTGGAATCCCTGAATTTAGAATTCCCATCTATCGTGTTAGAAATGGATACAGGGAGCTTGAAAACGTCTTCGAAGTTAAATTTTACCCAAACACGAAAGTTGCCTTTGGAAACGAAAAAGAGGAAGGAGACGACTTCGTTGAAAACGTTGTAAACTTCAATGAGCTCGTTGAAAGCTATGATGCCGTTCTAATTTCAACAGGTACTTGGAAGTCAACAATTCCAAAAATAGAAGGAGCCGAGTTAGAGGGAGTTTATCCCGCTTTGGGCTATCTCTTCAGGATAAAAAGCGCAAAGCTCGGCC
>QMUB01000119.1 GCA_003663695.1 Thermococci archaeon
CGGAACACGCGGCTCTTTCTTGTCCTCGTAGATTGCCCTCTCTACGAAGCGCCTGTTTACGATGGTCTTAACCGCTTCATAAGCCTTGGATACACTTCCGGTTTTTTGGTAGACATCCCTCGCAATTTCAGCCGCTTTCCTTCTCTCCTCCTTAACCCTCTCCTTAAAGTGTAGGTAGGCGTAAGCTATCAGCCCCCTGATCTTTTTCTCAGGGGAATACTCATAGTTTATCTTCCCCAAGAAGTTCCTGATACTCTTCTCACCAACAAGGGCGAGCCTGTACGTGACGCCTTGCTTTAATCTGACCCGGTAGATAGTGCTTCTAACATTGAATTCCTCCAAGAGTTTTGCAATCTCTTCCATAAACTCTCTGAGGTTCTCCTCAAGCCCCTCAGCCTTTGACTGGGTGATATTTATCGGTAATGGGGTAACTCCTTTGAACTCTACGATGCTTCCATCCGCGGCAAAGAGGCCGGCCAGGAAGTTCCTCTTTATCCAGAGGGGTGCTTTTTTAATCCATTCGGGGACTCTATAGGATTTCTCAACCTTCTTGCCCCTGGGCATTCCGAGCTTCTCCATGAGCAGAGCAAAGGCTCTTGAGGCAATCCTTAGCTCGGCGGAAATGCTCTTTCCCGTGTACAAACCATTGAGGGTCTCGATCCTGTAGTCTCTCTCTCTCACGTATATGGTAGCTCTAATGCCAAGCCTTTCCAGATCCTTTTTGAGTTCCCTCAGCGTTTCATCCTTTCCATAGAAACTAAGGGTAAGCCTTCCCGCCATCTCCCCAAGATGACCATCGCCAAATGCAAAACCAAGAACCCTCGCTAGAATTCCTATTCTCGGGTCATCCCATCTTACAGGAATGAGGTTTTTCTCCTTCAGATATTCTACAATCTGACCATCGGCATCGCTAAATGCCCCCTCATCGAGTATTATTCCCCTCCTTTCCTCGTACTCCACGCCTTCAAATGGATAAACCATCACAAAGTCACCCTCGCCGATATTGCTGAGGTGTATATAACCTTCAGGAGTGAGCACTGGATGCTCTTCACTCCCCTCGATGATCCTCCCGGACTCGGTAACGATTTTCACAGCAAGCTCGTTATCTTCAACATCTCTCTCAGCAACGAATGCCACCCGTGATGAGTCATTATGACCTTCGTCAAGGTTGTAAACCTTCACCCCCTGGAGCTTGAATTTTTTTGGCATCTCTTCGGCCCTAACCCAGTACCCATGCTCCGTGAGGATCTTTGAACCCGGAGCAAGGCAGTTCACATCATAACCGACCCCTCCGGGACTTATCACACCTTCTTTAACGTCAAAAGCAGCCACACCCCCTATGGGGAAGCCATACCCCTGATGACCATCTGGCATAACTATCGAGTACTTATATATTCCGGGGAGCATTGCCACATTCACCGCCTGCTCGAGGGTTCTATCTCCCCGCATCTTTTGGATTAAAGTGTCATCTGCATAAATCCTACCCGGCACCCTCATCCGTCTATCAAACTTTGGAATCTCCCACCTAATATTATCCAGCCTCTTCAATGGTACTTCCATATTCTCACCTCATAACTCAATTCACATCAAAACTTAAGAGGCTTGTGGGGCTTGGCTGGGTTTGTAGTAACTTTTATTTGTAACGTGTTATGTGCTGCGCTCTTTGTTGGTTGCGGGATAGGGAACTGCTATCGCGTGATAATGAAGTTAAACTAAACACGCCCTAGAGCTATCTTATCCGCCTATCCTTGGGCACATAATTCCTCACCACACCTCCGGAAGCCTTGCCCCCTCCAAGATAGTACATATTATGCTTGAGAATAACCCACGCATTCCCCTCAAAATCCACGGGTACATCCTCCCCCTTCATCCATTTGAGCATCTTCTCCCTATCAAGCTCTATAACATTTCTTTCGGCTTTTGGACCCACCAAAAAAGCCCCCTCAATCGTGAGCCTTATTCCGTCGCTCTCAATTTTTCCGAAATATATGCCCCTCTCGGCATGGATCCGCATATCGAGAGGACACGTTTTGTAGGCATAAACCTTCCTGCTACCCCTGATATCAAATATTAAATCAGGAGCATATCCATACTGTTCGATTAATAGCTCTATGACTTTTTTGGTTTCCTCCTCTATGGTTTTCTTATCTTTGCCACGAAGAAGGCTTCCGTGTCGTTGTCCTGCGGGTGAAGCCTCAGGCATTTTTTCACCTCCTTTGAATATTCATGACTATCGAATTCCAAAACCGGTGGGCTCGATTTGAGCGGGAGCTTTATCTTCTCAAGTTTTGCATCAGTTTTGCGCAGGAGGTAATCCACGACCTCTTCGTTTTCGAAGGGATCAACCGTGCATGTTGAGTATACCAAAATCCCTCCAGGTTTTAAAGCTTTATAGGCGGCTATAATCAGCTTTTTTTGGATTTTTGAGTACATGTAAACCCTATCCATGCTCCAGCCCTTTGCAAATTTGAAATTTTTCCTTATCATCCCCACACTGGTGCATGGGGCATCGAGAAGAATTCTGTCAAAAGTCTCCCTGAAGCGACCGAAGTATGCTCCATCTTTTTGGGTGACCCGGGCATTCAAAACTCCAAATCTGTTCAAATTGGCAATGAGGATGTTAACCCTAAACTTTTTCATATCATTTGCGACGATGCAGCCCTCATTCCTCATGTACTGTGCTATTTGTGTTGTTTTAGCTCCAGGAGCTGCAGCCATATCCAGCACGAGTTCCCCGGGTTTTGGATTAAGGACAACAGGAGGAATCATTGAGGCGGCTTCTTGGGGGAATATGAGTCCAAGGGCATGCTCAAGGACATCGCTGAACTCTGATTTATTGATGAAAAATCCCTCCCTCACCCACGGAATCGGTTCGAGGATATACTCCTCCTCAAGGCGCTCTTTTATGGATTCAAAAGGAGCTTTAAGCGTGTTAATTCTGATACTCTGCCTTAAAGGCTTTTTGAGATACTCCCAGAACTCATCGCTATCATCTAGAACAGAGTACCTCTCATAGAGCTCCCCAAACATCTCCCTCATTGAACCACCTCAAATATCCGGGACAAGCTGAACCATCCAGGTGCCGTCCTCAAGTCTTTTGATCTCCATCTCATGGTAGGTTATTGCCTTTACCTCACTCCTAGGTTCATGATTCCTACTTAATGGTTCTCCATATGCCTTTGCCTTTAATAAATAACCTTTATCTGCTCTCTCGATCCGGACTTCAAAATTACTGAACACCAGCCCCTCAATATCATGGAGAACCAAAAGCTCCTCCAAAAAGCTGTAGAGTAAATCTTCCAGATCCTCTCCAAAAACCTCGATTTCCCTTTCTTCCCTCCTAACAACCCTTTCAGTGTTAACCATGATTTCAAAAAGTGCAATAGCGGCATTTTTGAATGCCTCCTCCAAACTCTCTCCATACCCCCTAATACCCACATCAGCGGTATGTTCATAATGCTCCCACTTCTTCATGTTCTCACCCGATAGGTTAATATTCAATGACCGTTTATTAGCTTTGGGGGATTGAAGTGAGGGAGATTACTCCAAAGAAGATAGTTGAGATGAAGGGACGGGAAAAGATTACGATGGTAACAGCCTATGATTATCCATCCGCACTCATAGCGGACAAAGCAGGGATGGATATAATTTTCATAGGGGATTCTCTAGGGATGGTTGTCTACGGAGAGGAGAATACGTTGAATGTTTCCATGGATCAGATGGTATACCACACCAGGGCTGTGGCAAAGGGTGTCAAAAGGGCACTCGTTCTTGCTGATATGCCCTTTATGAGCTATGAGGTGAGTATAGAGGAGGGCATGAAAAACGCTGCAAGGCTCATACAGGCTGGTGCAGACGCTGTGAAGATCGAAGGTGGCTATGATCACTACAAACTTGTAAAAAAGCTCGTTCGTTCTGGAATTCCTGTTATGGGACATACAGGACTGACCCCTCAGAGATATTTAAGATTGGGGGGCTATCGTTTAATGGGTGAGAGGGAGGAAGAGATTGAAGAAATTCTGATGGATGCGAAGGCACTTGAGAAAGCGGGAGCATTTGCAATGGTTCTTGAATTCATGCTATCAGACGTTGCAAAACTTGTAACAGAGGAGGTTAAGATACCAACTATAGGAATTGGGAGCGGTCCCCACTGCGACGGCCAGGTTCTGGTGTGGCATGATCTCTTGGGTATATATGAGAATGTTCCTCCCTTTGTAAAGAAATATGCCGATTTAAGGAGCATGATAGGACTTGCTTTGGAAGAGTACAAGAACGATGTGAAGGATGGGAGATTTCCCGAACCCAGACACTACTGGGAATTTCTGGATAAAGACGACTTTGAAAAGAAAAGAAAGAGAGTCCTCGAGAGAATTTCGGAAGATCATTAAACCCTCCTCTCACTTTTTACTTTTGTTATCTCAAGCGTCCCCAGAGTCATTAAAACAAAGCCAGCTGCATGATAAAGGGTGAATCTTTCCCCTAGAAGTATTGAAAGCCCTATTGCCACCGCAGGGGCGGGTGTTATTATGGCAGTTGCCTTTGACAGGTTTATGCGCTTTATGGAGAGATACCAGACAACCTGACCCACGGCTATTATAATACCCTCAGCGATTGATAGAGGATGAAACTCCAAACCCGAGGAAAGAGCAAACATAAAGAGAAGGAGACCTCCAAAGGTGTTTCTCATCGTGGCTATCAAATAGGGATTGTAAGGGAGGTTCTTTGCTATTACATGGCCTATCTGCCAGAAAAGGGGTACCATAAGGAGCAAAACATCTCCTCGCTTTGGGGTTATAATCCTCCCTTGAGTTATGACGAGAATTAGACCGAGGAG
>QMUB01000120.1 GCA_003663695.1 Thermococci archaeon
TTGCTAAGCCAAGTTATCCACCAGATGATATAGGAAGCTAACTATCTTTCCAACTGAACCTGTGATTGTTTCATTGATAATGCTATAAGCATTATCTAACACTTCACCCACCAGCTGCGCTGGCAGGCTGCATATGGACCGGATGGGACTTGAACCCACAACCTCTACCTAACCTGTAGACAGTCCAAACCTTATAATTGTTTTAATGCAGTGCAAGGGTAGCGATCTTTAACGCATTTCCGCGAAACGGAAAGGACATTCCATTGATCTACCGGCCCTTTAAGATACAGCCAAGCAGGTATTTTTTAACAATCCGTAAGCAGGCACACTATTTCTAACGTCGAACCTTTGGCGTTTGATGTTAGAAATTAGGAGGTGATCCAGCCGCACCTTCCGGTACGGCTACCTTGTTACGACTTAGCCCTCCTTGTAGGGCTCTGGTTCGACTTGTACAATTAGTTGAAAATCAACTTTAGAACAAGCCTCACCAAAGCTCCACTCAGATGGCTTGACGGGCGGTGTGTGCAAGGAGCAGGGACGTATTCAGCAAAAGACTCCACACAATCTTCCAAAGCATATATCAGTGCTCCTGAAGTATTGTTTGATGACTTCTGCTTACTAGGGATTCCAGCTTCACGAGGGCAAGTTGCAGCCCTCGATCCGAACTAGGCGTAGATTTAAGGGTTTAGCTTCCCTAACTGACACATGTGCCAAAGCACAAATGATTTCAGGGTTGCATCCCGTTGTTCTACGCATTGTAGGCCGCGTGTAACCCAGAAAATTCGGGCCATACAGACCTGCCGTTGCCTGTACCTTCCTCTTCTTTAGCAGAAGCAGTCTCACTAAAGTGCTTACTCTGCGGACAGAGTAATAGCAAATAGTGACACAGGTCTCGCTCGTTTCCTGACTATCTGTACCTCTAGAGTTTAGGTTCTAAAGGTTTAACAGGACACCTCACGGCACGAGCTGACGACGGCCATGCAACACCTCTCAGCGTGTCAGGTAAGCCCTTCAGACTGACCATCATACTGCTGTCTTTTCTGGTAAGGTTCCCGGCGTTGAATCCAATTAAACCGCAGCCTCCACCCCTTGTAGTGCTCCCCCGCCAATTCCCTTAAGTTTCAGCCTTGCGGCCGTATTTGGGGAAAGGCCACGCGAATTAATTTATTTTTTTCTTAAACTAAATGCTGCGACCTTTCTCTCCCCAGGCGGCCCGCTTAACACCTTCGCTCCGGCACTGCATATCCACAAGAGATATGCAACACCAAGCGGGCATCGTTTACAGCTAGGACTAATGGGGTATCTAATCCCAGTCGCTCCCCTAGCTTTCGTCCCTCACTGTCGGACCCGTTCTCGTCGAGCGCCTTGTTTGGAAATTTTTGGCTAATCCAAAAATTTACGCCACAGGTGGTCCTCTTAGGATTAAAGGATTTTACCCCTACCCCAAGAGTACCCTCGACGTCTCCCGGTCCCTAGTTTGTTAGTATCTCCGACGAGCCTACTAGTTTACTAGTAGATTTCATCAGAAACTTAACAAACCAGCTACGAACGCTTTAGGCCCAATAAACGAGATTACCACTCGTGGCGCGGTTATTTGCGGTTCGAATACACACTACGTTTATTCGAATTACCGCGGCGGCTGGCAACCGTCTTACCCACCACTTATTCGTCTACCTTTTTAGAGTAGACAAAAGACTTGGCAGTGCCAAATCACTCAGGATTCCCTCATCACCCTTTCAGGCATTGTGAAGGTTTCGCCCCTGCTGCGCTCCGTAGAGCCTGGATTCATGTTTTCTGTTTGAAGAACGGATAAATTAATTCCGCTCATTTCAAATCTCAGAATCCATCTCCGGGCTATCGCTCTCACGACCCGTACGGATTATAGCCTTGTTGGGCTTTTACCCCAACAACAAGCTAATCCGCCGCAGTCTCATCCTTAGGCGCCGAAGCTTTCAGAAAAAGAACCTTCCAGTATCTTTTTCCTATCAGATATTATCCTCAGTTTCCCGAGGTTATATCTGACCTAAGGGCAGATTAACTACGTGTTACTGAGCAGTTCGGTTTGATCTTGACAGAATGTCAATCTCAAAACCTTGCATGGGTTAATCGAATCCTGATAGCAGTAACCTCCGGCGGGATCAACCGGAATTGACGAAGTTCTACTAACGGATATTGTTAAACACCTACTTGACTATATCTGACCTAAATATAAATTCAGATCTTCATAACTTCTACTACAAAAGGTAACTGTTCTTCATCTTTAAGCAAAAGCTGCTTAAATCTTAACAAACGCCAAAGTGTAGCATGGTTTATTTGGAAGGCAATGCTTAAATAGTTTTCGTTTGGCTACCCAAAAATTTAATAGGTTATTTTGATAGCCATACACAAGCTGACTATATTTAATTTGAAAAAAAATTGATAGTATTAAACGTTGTTCAGAAGAAAGGCCGCGACTGGGAATTTCAGAGCCTTTTCAGATTTTCCATTGAAGCTTTTTTCTAAAAAGGTTCATTTGAACCCAGCCTAAAGGATGTCTGCAACCCTTTCTTTTGTCTGGCGAAGTCAAAAAGGATTGCCACAGTCCTTTGTGCTAACCATTGTAGAGCCCTTTTCTAATATGCGACAGACACTTGTTTCTTTACGAAAAGGGACTTAGCTACACCATCGCGGCCATAAACTAAAAATAAATAATAAAACATTTAAACTTAATAGATTATCTTAAATGTGTCATCTCCTTTTTCTTTTATCCAAGTTGTTTCTAGACTGTCAACTCTCGCGGCTGCTGGACCTTGTCTCATCAACATAAGCATTTTCTCTATCACCTCTTTATCTCCTTCTAGCTCTGCCTCAACGCGGCCATCTGCAAGATTCTTTACCCATCCGGTCAAACCCAAACGATTTGCATTCTTCTGTACAAAATCTCTATAAAAAACACCTTGAACCCGACCGTAAATAAACACACTTACCCTAGCCATATAATCGCGTCAAAAATTTACATTAATATTAAATAACAGTAAAAATAATTTAAATACTTCATGGGATTAATATATTTATGTTATCAAAGGAAGCCGAAAAGAAATATAAAGAATTAAATGAAGAACTTCAAAAAGGGATGCACAAAGCTGCAGAAATTAGAAAATATCCCAAAGAAAAAACAAATGCAATAAATAGCTTTATCGAAGGTAAAATCGATGTTGGAGATTTAGAAAAGAAATTAAATTTAAGACGTCAAGATTGTTATAGAAAGAATTTTGAAAATGGAATAGAGAAACTCAATAATTATTTAGATAAATTTAGATAACTAACTTTTCTCTATAATAAATTACAATCCTCTGATATAATTATATTTGCAGTAATTTATTGAAAATTTTTGATAATTCCATAAGGTTTAAGAGAATCAATCACTTCTTGCCTTGCATTCTTTATATCCGGAATATTTTTTCCAGTTATATCTTTTGCCATTTTTCTATAAATCTTCGAAACTTCGGCAAAAACATCTGATGGAACTTTATAATTTTTTGCTAATTTTTTAGCCACCTTCGTTCTGGTCACATCTTTTCCAAATTTGTTGAGCAAAAATTTTCTGAAATATTCTTTTGAACGCTCTTCTATTATTCCTCGCTCGTATTTTTCTTTATCCCACATCCTTGAGGAGTCGGGGGTCCCGACTTCGTCTATACAAATCATTTCTATCCCATCTTCTTTTCTGACATATCCAAACTCAAACTTTGTATCAACAAGAATTTGTTCCTTATCTAAGAGTTCTTTATTCATCAAATCAAATGCATCTCTGACTATCGTTTCATAACGGTCAATATCTTCTGGAGAATAAAAATTAAACCTAAAATAATTATTTTCAATCTGTTTTCTTGTAATTGGCGTATCATCCTTTGCAGGAACACCCACCAATTCCCTAACAACTCCTTTCGTAGTTGGCGTGATTAAAAGTTCGTCCAGCCGCTGGTTTTTCTCAAGACCTTCTGGCAATGAAATGCCGCAGAAGGTTCTTTCTCCTCTCTCATATGCTCTCCACATACTTCCGGTTATATATTGTCTTGCAATCGCCTCAATCTTAATTGGTTGGGCCTTCTTCACAATCCAAACCAATGGATGGGGTGTGTCTAAAATATGATGCTCAGCAATTCCTTGCTCAGATATTTTATCAAGCCAATATTCTGATATGGCATTAAGTGATGCCCCTTTACCAGAAACCCCATATCCATTCTCGCCAGCCCAGTTAACATTAAAGGCTGATATTCTGTCACTTATAATCATTACCCCAAGATTTGATTCTGGATGAATATCTTCGTAATTGTACTCGTCAATAATTCTTTTACTGTCCTCATGAGAAAGCCAATAAACGGACCTGACCTTTCCGTTATGAATATGACCAGTATAACGGATAGGAAAATTATCTGTCCTGCTAAGGATATTTGCTTCGTTGTCATCGCTATATGAATGCATACTCATAAATTAACCTCGATTTTTATTAATGCGGGGAGTGAGATTTGAACTCACGAACGGATTTGCTGAAAGGCGCAAAAGCACCAATCTCTAACCGACAAGGCCCTCAACCTTGCACCTTTTTCTGTAACGCAGCCCTTTTGAAAAGGTTTGATCCAAATTTTTTGGTCGAACTTTTTTAAAAGCTGGTTTGACCAGACTCGGCCATCCCCGCGTGAATAAACATATCTTAAGGAATTTTAAATATGTTATAGTTATTCTAATACATTGTTATTTTAATAAAACAATATTGTCGACTTGCATTAAAAAAAATTTATAAACCCAA
>QMUB01000121.1 GCA_003663695.1 Thermococci archaeon
GTTTGTAAGTGAGAACAGAGCCCTCGTAGATGAGTACGTGGACGTTCATGTTAACCCTCATCTCGTAAAGCGCGGCTATTATGAACTAACCGCCGGAATGCTCGCCACAGAACTTGCACGCTTTATATACCCACCTGTGGAAGAAAAGATCAAACACCTCCCTGCGATAGCGGGAACAGGCGATAGGAGCAATGCACCGGAGTTTGAACAATACAAGAGGATAGCAAAGCAGATGAAGGGATTAACAGAGGAGGATTTAAAGAAAATAGCAGAGGTTGTTGACCACGAAGCCTACTTCTGGAAGTTCATGGACGGGAAGGGCATAATAGAGGAACTCCTCCTTTTGAGCGGCAACCTAAAGAGGCACCGCCTCTTGGTGGATTCAATCTATCCCGAGGTGGAGGAGAAGCAGGAAAAGGCCTTGAGAGCATCGTTACCTCATGTGAAGAGCGTGGTTCTTCCAAACGGCATAAGATTTAACACAATAGACATAGAACTCTTTGCTCCCAAATTCTCGTATCCAAGCCCTGGCAAGCTGGGCGGGCTGATACACGATCATTTCAAGGAGAAATACGGAGAAAATAGCCCAATTTTAACATTGGCATATGGGCCCGATTTTGCCGTCATCAGAGCAAGCGATGGAATGGGCGAGTATAACTTTGACCTGAACATGATAATACCCAAACTTCAAGAGCTTCTTCCCGCGGCGGGAATAGAAGGAGGGGGACACAGCTTTGCCGGTTCCATAAAGTTCTTTGAAGGCATGCGCAAGGAGGTCCTTGAAGAGTTTGCAAAGCAGGTTGTTAAGCTTAGGAAAGCTTAACCTTACCTCAACTTTTCCGCATTTGATGAACAAACTTTTATATTCCAAGGGCTATACTTCTTTGGTGGTAGCCATGTACATGGCGGAGTTCAAGCTCAGATTCGGTTCTTTAAAATGGTACGTTAGGAGAATTGTTGAAGCGAAGTCTTTTGAGGAAGCTAAAGAGCTAGCAGAGCGTTATGCAAAAGCCATGAACAAAGGGGAGGTTTCCTGGGAACTTGCTGATATCTATGAGTCGGATAAACCATTAACTTTAACTGAGGAACTTGTTGAAAAGCTTGAGAAGGTTTAATCTTTGAGGGAGGTCAATCCTCCCCCACAAAGCTCATCAAGACCATAGCCACAGCACTCATGAAGGCAGCGTACAGGAAAGCGTACTCTAAAGAGTAATTCTGCCATAGAAATCCTGCTATCACAGATGCAGGGAAGACGAACAAACCAAACACGGTGTGATATGCCCCTATTACCATACCTTTTTCGAATTCCTTGGCAAGATCCGCCATATACGCCCGGGGTATTGTATCCTCTATAGCCAGATATATTCCATAGAGCACGAATCCCAGGATCAGGGTTGGAAGGGTATTTGCAAGGGCGAATGTAAGTGCGGCGAGGGTTGCAACTCCAAAGCCGAGTGTTATAACCCTCTTTTTTCCAACCTTGTCCGAACGAACCCCTATGGGGTATGCGGACAGGGCGTATATCACGTTGAAGAGAGCATAAAAGGCAAGGCTTTGAACGACGCTGTATCCAAGCTCCTCCGCCTTCCACATGATAAAGGCATAGCTGTATCTGCCAAGGGCTCCTATGGCGACCACAATTAAAAAGAGCCTTAAATTTTTGCTCTTCAAAGCCGAAATTCCAGTTATCTTCTTTTTAACTTCCTTTCCAGTATCCTTCACAAGGAAGAGCACTATGAGTACGCCGATTATTCCCGGAACTGCGGAGAGAAGAAAAACGTATCTGTAGGCTTCCACCTTGGCATAGTTTCTCAAGAGCGCCAGAATCCCAATTGCAACGAGAGGCCCAGCAACGGCGCCCATTGTGTCCATCATGCGGTGGAAGCCAAAGGATTTTCCGCTCTTCCCTTTTTCACTCGATTCTGCTATTAGAGCATCTCTTGGAGCCGTTCTTATTCCTTTTCCGACCCTGTCAAGCACTCTAAGGCTCAAAAAGTCCCACCATGCATGTGTGAATGCGAGCGCTCCCTTTGCCACGGTTGAGAAGAGGTATCCAAAGGCAACGAAGAGTTTTCTTTCTCTGAATCTGTCGCTTATATATCCAAAGGCAACCTTGAAGAGGGAGCTCAGACTTTCTATTAGCCCCATAAGGGAACCACTTAGCGCCTTATTTATCCTCAGGATGTCCGTGAGATAAGAGGGAACTATGGGGGCAATCATTTCGCTGCTCATGTCATTTAAAAAGCTCACGATTCCGAGGAGAAACACGTTCCAGCTTATTCCAATGATTTTCTTCTTTTCTGTCATCTTAATCACCTAAAATTTCTTGTGAGAGCTCTCTAACCTTCTTCCTTCCTTCTTCAAGGAATTCCATCCCCTTAGATGTTATTCTGTAAAGCTTTACCCTTCTGCCATTTTTAACATCCCATCTACTCGTTAGAAGATCCATATCCTCCATTTTATGGAGGAGGGGATAAATTGTCCCGGGGCTTACCTTGTATCCATGTCTCCTGAGCTCTTCCATTATAAAAACCCCGCTTATATCTTCTTTGCTTGCATGGTAAAGTATATGGAGCTCCATGAAGCCGAGGAGGATGCGCCTCATCATATCGAACACCGATATCGATCTCCAATATCAAGGTATAAAAATGTTGTGTTTTCTCTTGGAGTTAGCGTTGGGATAGGAGCCTCCTGAGTATGAGAATTATAAAGTAAAAGTCAATCTTTTCTGGCTAATTCTAGCATTTTTTTGTGTTCTTCTGTTGTCAATCTTCTTTTCAAGAATAATCTGGTGCTGAAGTATCTAGCTGCATAGTCGGGCAATATTGTAACTATCTTATCTCCTTCATCAAACGAATATTTTTCTGCAAGTTTTATTGCTGCTGCTACGTTTGCTCCTGAGGAGATGCCCACTCCTAGAGCTTCTTTCCTAGCTATTTTTCGAGCCATTTTAATGGCCTCATCACTGCTCACTGTTATCCATTCATCAATGTAGCCCCTGTATTTCTGGATTAATCCCGGTACAAACCCATCTCCAATTCCTTCTACTTCATGTCTTCCCCAAGTTCCTAATTCTCCGCTTTTGAACCATCCTTCAGCTGTTGGGCATTCTGCGGGCTCCATTCCTGCGGTTATTATCTTTGGATTGGCTTCCTTCAACCGCTTTGCCACTCCAACGAGTGTTCCTCCCGAGCCAACTCCGGTTACAAATCCGCTTATATTTTCTGCCCCAAGCTGCTCTATTATTTCCTTCCCGGTTGTTTCGTAATGGGCTTTGAAGTTTGCTTCATCACTCCATTGATCAAGAGCCAGGTATTTATCGGGATTTTCTTCTTCCAGCTGTTTCGAATATTTTAGTGCACCCATTGCGTCGCTTTCTCCTCCGGGAGTATAAATTAATTTAGCACCAAAGAGCATGTCTAAGAGCTTTCTTTCGTAGCTCATTTCTTCAGGCATGACAATTAGCACGTCATAACCAAAATAAGCCCCCCATGCAGCAAATGAGATTCCTGTATTCCCAGTTGTAGCTATTACTATAGTCATTCCGGGTTTTAGTTTCCCCTGTTTTTCCGCTTCCCTTATCATGTAATACGCCATCCTATCTTTCACACTACCTGTGGGGTTCATAAACTCACATTTTGCCCAAATTTCAAATGGATAGTCTTTATCTACCTTAGAAAGCCGAACGATTGGAGTATGTCCAATCAATTCAACACTATTTTTGGCTACCTTATCATTCATACTTTCGCCTCCAAACCTGCTTTCTTATTCAGGGCTATTAGGGATATGAACTCGAAGATTACATGTGCCGCTAGAAGTGAGGTGATGAATCCCGGATCATATTGCGGATAGACCTCTACTAAATCAAAACCCACAAAATTTAGCCCTTTCAACCCTTTTCGTATTAATTCCAAGGTTTCTCTGCTTGTAAAACCTCCCACTTCCGGCGTGCCTGTTCCGGGGGCATATGCGGGATCGACAAAGTCGATATCAAATGTAACAAAAACTCTAGCATCTCCCACCCGCTCTTGGATCCTCTTTGCTACATAATCAATCCCGGTTTTGTAAGCCTCTTCGGCAGTTATAACCTCAAATCCAAGGTTCCTGGCATTATCTATCTCCCCTTTTGAATATGTGGACCCTCTTATCCCAACCTGAATCGAATGATCAACTAGGAGCAAGCCTTCTTCAACAGCCCTGATAAAAGTGGTTCCATGGTTATACCTATGCCCATAATAATCTGGGTCGGTATCCGTATGTGCATCGAATTGTACTAGAGCCACGGGACCGTATTTCTTAGCTATTGCCCTAAGCTCCGCTAAGGTTATTGAGTGATCCCCTCCAAGAGCTATTGGAATCACATCCCTGCGTATTATCGAGAAATACTCTTTTTCAATACTCTCATACGAGTGCTCTATGAATCCTGGGATAACCTGTATGTCACCATAGTCAATTCCCGAGCAGTATTCAAAGGGAGTTATGTCCAGAGCGGGATTGTGAGATCTCAATATGAGCGACTGGCTTCTAATTGCCTCTGGCCCATATCTGGCTCCAACTCTATAGGATGCTCCAGTGTCAAAGGGTATACCGACGATTACAAAATCAACGTCTTTAGGCACATTTTTTAGATAAGGCAGGCGCCAGAAAGTCCTGATATCAGAAAATCTCGGCACTTTCAAGGGATTAAGAGGTTTGTACTCCTTCATTTGTGCCACCATAAGATTCTTGGCTCTTACAGTATTTTTACTTTTTTATTGTTTAGGAGAGTGTATGGAGCTTCA
>QMUB01000122.1 GCA_003663695.1 Thermococci archaeon
CTTCCATTATGGGATATTTAAGATTCCAGCATGGTTCTACTCATTCGTGCCCTTCAAGATAGCAACGGGAGGTGCCTCCATACTCCTTCCTCTCTATCTCCTCTCCCTTGGAGGTGGGGCGAGTGATGTGGGTGTTATGAACGCCCTCGCAAGTTTTGCATCCATGACGGGCACTCTGTTCTGGGGGAACCTCTCTGATAGGACTTTGAAAAGGAGGGTGTTCATAAGTCTGGGATTTGCAAGTACGAGTGTATTCTTGGCTCTCTTTGCAATTGTGGACAATCCCAGGGAACTAATTCTGGTTAACATGGCTTATGCATTTTTTCTCGCCACGACAATTTCCGTCCCTGTAGTTTTAGTCTTGCGGAGCGTCAGAAAGACTTATTGGGACTACGGCTTGGGCAAGTTCAATGAGATAAGTGGATGGGGATGGGTGTTCGGTCTTGCAATTGGACTCACCCTTTCAAAATTCATCAGCATGAGCGCTTCATTCCTGCTTTTTGCTATCATAAGCTTCCCTTCGATCCTCATGGGCATGAAGAGCATCAGAGAGATTCCCATTTACATTAACAGGGATGCAATAAGGACTTTCAGGAATACGGTAATTCAAAAAGCCCGCTATGCGCCGGGATTTGTACTCCACATGCCAACGAGAGACAGTTTTAAGAAGCTCTCAAAGTTCAGATCCCTCTATACATCTTTCTTTCTGCTCTGGATAGCATCCGGTCTGTACTTCTCCCAGGTGCCCGTTTTTCTAACATACAATGGCTTTACGAGGGAGGAGATCTATGCTATATCAATAGCGAACGCGGCACTTTCCGCCTTCATGTATACTCAAGTTGGAATTAAGCTAAAATCAAGAGAGAATTATGGCGTTTTAAGGAGTGGTTTGGTCATGAGGCTGGCAGCCATTCTCGCCATTCTGGGTGCGGTGTTCCTCTCAAAGTTTGCACTTCCCTTAGTTCTCCTCTCATACCTCCTAGCGGGATATTCCTGGTCGTTCATAAGCATCTCGGGCACTTCCATAGTCGGAAAGCTCGCTGGTGAAAAGGAAAAAGGAACCGCCATGGGCACCTACAATCTGGTGAATTCTTTGGGAATGATTGTGGGCAGCCTTTCAAGCGGCTTCATAGTTGAAAGCTTTGGATTTGCCAGCGAATATTCATTGGCTTTCATTTTTGTACTCCTGAGCATCCTTCCCCTTAAATCTAAAGCTCTATAACTTTGCCCGAATAGAGGGGTTCAAACCTCTCCCCGAATGCGGTCTTAAATCGTGCCGTTGCATCGAAGCCCGTGCAGTGCCCTGCATAAAATTTCCTAATGTCCATACCTTTGAATGTCTCTATAGTATCTTCTATGAGCTCCTTCTTAGCCCCCGCCAGGTGAAAGCCTCCAATTAATGCTTTTAGGGGCTTTTCTATAATTTTTTGAGCATGCATTGCTATATTCAGAATTCCACTGTGGCTGCATCCCGTTACGACCGCTACCTCCTTTCCCAGATCGAGAATTAATGAGATATCATCTTTAACCGGGTCTTTCGAAAGAGCCCCTCCCTCCAACTTATATCCAACAGCTCTATCCCAAACTTTTCGCTCTATTTCACCGCTGCTCCAAATTCCTTCCCTTATCTGAAAGGGATCTTTAACCAATATGAAATCTGCTCCCAGAGCTTCAAGTTCCTCTCTCTTGAATGGAATGCTTATATCTCTTAAATGGGGCTTTAAAGCCACTCTTTTTGTAAATATCTCCGGATGTGCAATAACCGGCAGTTTCCTTCCCTTTCTCGCCTCTAAAAGAGCCTTCAATCCTCCAGTATGGTCATAGTGTCCGTGGGTCAAGAAGAGATAGTCTATTTTCTTCGGGTTTATTTCAAGGGCGTTCATGTTTCTTAGCAGAACTTCGCCATCGACTCCTGTATCTACGAGAACCCTCATGTTCTTGTGCTCTACCAGCGCCGAAAAACCATGGGCGCCGAGAAGTCCCTTTTTAAATCCACTGTGGTTCTCCATAACTATTGTTACCTTCATGACATCACCACGGCTAAATAGTACGTTGGAGTTTAAGCATGTTTTCATTAGCTGGATACGGGTAGTTCCATTAATGTATTGTTTGGGTCTCGAAATACCCTCATCGCCAGCGTCAACAGACCTAGCAACATGGGGATTGAAGCGAAAAGTAAAAGTATATCATGGGCTAGAGATACATGGAGGTGTGGCAATGGAAATTAGTGAATTTAAGAAACGTGTGTCAAAAGCAGATGAGCTTCACCAGGAATTCGGAAAAAAATTCTCAAAGCTCTTCGAACCGGGGATAACAAGCGATATTGAAGCATTAAAAGACATTCTACATGAGCTTTATGCTCTGGCTGATGAAAAATTTGGAACCTCATCCCAGATTTATAAAGGAGCTTTAATGTATGGACTTGAGAGGGATGCAAAGGAGCTCCAGAAGAACGAGCATCAGATGAAATTTAGGCTTGAAGAGGTTCTATCTGCACTAACTTCCGCTTTAGAGAGTTATAGTGAGAGAGCGAAGTTTAATTTAACATTCCAGAGGTTGCTCCAGTTTTACCGGGTTTATGATTATTCAGCTCATCAGGCAATTCAAAAGTTGAGTGCAGAAGTTGAGGGCTTAGTTTTAATTGGGAAAAGCGAAAAAGAGAAAAAGCTTCCAAGTGGAATACTTGACCGTATACAAAAGGTTGAAGAGCTTGAGAAAGATTTTAACAAACTCGTGAAATTCACATATTATCTGTATGCGAGTCCTTCATGGGTCCATAAAGTTGAAGAAGCTTTGAGAGAGTGGCATTCCATGGGATTACTATGGGTTGAGGCCAGAAATGTTGAGAAGAAAAGTGGTGTTGAGAGGGATAAAGCCCGCGAAATACTGGAAGGTTTGACGCTCATTGGTCTTGTGCAAAAGAAGATGAGAGGTGGTGAAGGTGTCTACAAACTCAGGGGTTTCGGTGAGGATAAGGGGAATATATAGCACAGCGCTTACGAAACTGCTCTTGGATAGGGGCTTCAGGATAAGCCAGCCCAGCAAAAAAATAGCGGAGAGGCTCAACCTGGAGAAAACATATGAGGAGTTCGATGTGGACATATACAACAAGAGGGATGAGCAGGGAATAGTTTTAGTGGGGACGAAAGTTGAAGAGGTCAAGAATATTTTGGAGGATGAGCTTATTGATGTTTTCTTCAGGAAAATGCCCTACCAGCTCTACGGGATATACAAGGGTATAGTGGTAAACAGGGATGAACAGTACATCTATGTGGATATCGGAGATGCGATAGGGACGGTTTTGATAGAGGAACTCCCCGATGCAGTTGAGGGGGATGAGGTGCTGGTGCAGGTTAAGAAGTACAATGTTCTGCCCCATTTGAGCGTTTTGCTCACCATACCCGGAGATTATGCCGTGCTGATACCCAAGCCCATTGGAGCACAAAAGCACGTAAAAATCTCCAGAAAGATAAGGGATAGGGAGGAAAGAGAAAGGCTCAAAGTTCTTGGACTCAGCATAGATCTGGGGGACTGGGGTGTTTTATGGAGGACTGCCTCCGCATATAAGGATTGGAACCTCCTGAAGGAAGAGCTCATAACACTCTCAAAACTCGCTGAGAAACTCAGGGAAGCGGATAACTATTCAGCACCGGCGAGGATCATAGAGGGAAGAAACATTTATGAGGTGGAGTTTGGAGGAGGGGCAAAGAGGAAGCTCGATGCAATTAGAAACGATGTTATTCCAACCATGGAAGGACACCATCAGTTCAAAGCCTATGACCCGGAGTTTAAATTTGCCGTGGAGATCGCGGAATCCATATTGGGGAGGGTAAAGAAGCGGAAAGAAATTAGAGATGGGTTTTTGGAGGCTGTGGTTAAGAGCAAAGGACCCAAAACGGGATGGCTCTTCCATCTGGAGCATGTGAAACCTGACGGTCAGAAAGCGAAAATCGGCCCCGGGGAAGTTGTGGAGGTTTCACTAGAGCCCCTTAGAGTTGTTATAAAGAGGCGCCTGAAGCCAGGAAGAGTTTATGATGGTCTTGAGATTCCAATTGAATATGGAGATTATGCAATTACCGAACTCAGTGAAGGAAAATGGTGGTTCGTACATCGCTACTACACGAAGGAGGGTGAACTGAAAGGGGAATATTACAATATAAACAGTCCGATAGAGATTTATCCAGATAGGGCACGCTACATTGATTTGGAGATTGACATTGTAAGATGGCCCGATGGAAAGAAGGAGATAATCGACAAAGACGAGCTCACGCGACACTATGAGGATGGAATTATAAGCGAAAAGCTTTACAAGGCAGTTCTCAAGATAACCCAGGAGGTCTTTGACAAAATTGGAGAAGAGGACATTTCAGAGGTTTGATGCTTCCTTTTTATCTAATTTTTCAGTTCACGTTCTAATCTTTTTTCTTGATTTTTTGTGCCTTCATGTTCTTTCGATTTAAGAATTTGGGTTTTTCTCTGGTTTGGAAGTCTTTAGTAACTTTTTGTTATTGTTTAACGTGTTGTTACAAGTTTTCTTAAATTTTGTGACGAGTTTTTTTGAAGTTTTTGAATGGAAGAACCCTGGGCTTCTTTTACATGTATTCTCTGTGTAAATCAAATTTTTTGGAATTCTAAAGTTTTTTAAGGCTTTATTTCTCGTCTGGAGCTTTCCAAGAGTCTTGGAAATCCCATGATCATTAATGTCCATGATGATGTTTGAGGCTTTTTAGGGTTTTATTCACTTGATATTCTAATGTAATGGGCTGAATTGGAAGATTCCC
>QMUB01000123.1 GCA_003663695.1 Thermococci archaeon
AACTTCAAACAAGCCCCCTCTCGTACATCACTATGTCGAGCTAATTCAAGAGGCCGCAATGAGGGGCGTCAACTATAGATTCGAGGCCACAGTAATGGCTGGAACGCCGATAATCACCCTCCTTCAAGAGAGCCTTTTGGGTGACGGGATCGAGTCTATTGAAGGGGTTTTTAACGGGACCAGCACGTTTATTCTCAGTGAAATGGAGAGGGGTTTAACTTTTGATGAAGCACTTAAAAAAGCACAATCGCTTGGAATAGCGGAGGCAAACCCTGATGTGGACATAAAAGGTTTTGATGCAGCGTACAAAGCGACGATTCTCCATGATATTACTTTTGAGCCGATTTCTTTTAAAAAAGTTAAAGTTAGAGGGATAGATGGGGTTTCAGAGGAGGACATTAGAAAAGCGGCGGAGAAGGAAAAGGTGATAAGGCTCATGGCAAAGATTGAGAGAAGAAATGTTGTTGTGGAACCCAGAGAGGTTCCAAAAAATTCACCCCTTGCAGTCTACGGCACGTCAAATGTGGCCCTAATAAAAAGTGATCTTTTAGGGGAGCTTATTTTAAAGGGTGCAGGAGCGGGAGTGAAGGAGACTGCCTCTGCAGTTGTGAGTGATATTATAAAATGTGTCAGGAGGAGTTAACCCTTCTAGTTTTTACGGTGGATGAATGCAAACAAAACTTTTTGGGTAAAATGGTGCGGTGGCCGGGATTTGAACCCGGGCTTGCGGCGTGGCAGGCCGCAGTCCTAGACCAGACTAGACTACCACCGCGCTTGCCGCCGATAGATATTAGGAAAGGGGAGCATTTATAAGGTTTTCGGTGATTTTAAATTAGTGAGAGGTGATACACGTGATAATTGAGACTCCTAAGAGACTTCATCTGGGATTGATAGATCCTTCCGCATCGGTGGGAAGACGTTTTGGAGCTTTGGGTGTAGCATTGGAAGGGGGATACAGAATAAACCTGACTCCTCATGATGAGCTCAAGGTTATATGTGCCGAAAAGGAGGATAGAGAAACAATAACCTTCGTAGTTGCGAAGATGAACGAGCACTTTAGAACGGGTTTTAACTACCGCATTGAAGTTGAGAGAGCAATTCCAAGACATGTAGGATTGGGCTCGACTACCCAGCTTTGCCTGGGTGTAGGAATGGGTATTTCAAAGCTCAACAATTTGCATTTGAGCGTTGAGGAACTTGCAGCTATTCTAGGGAGGGGAAAAAATTCGGGAGCTGGGGTGTATACCTTCAAGTATGGAGGCTTAGTAATCGATGGTGGTGTTAAAGGAAGCATCCCTCCCCTCATAGTGAGAGAGGAATTTCCTGAGAACTGGGCTTTTTTGCTGGTTATTCCCGAGATCAAAAGAGGATTCGATGAGGAAGAAGAAAAGCCCGTTATGGAAGGGCTTTCTGGAAAACCCGAAATTGCCGGGGAAATAAGCCATCACATCCTTCTTGGACTTCTTCCCGCACTTAAGGAGGTGGATATTAAGTCCTTTGGCACCCATTTAAGCGAGATACAGAGATTGGTGGGCAGACACTTTGAAAAGTACCAGGGAGGGGAGTTTAGAGAGGACGTTAGCCTTTTACTTGAATTCATGAGAGAAAACACCTATGGATGGGGGCAGAGCTCCTGGGGTCCTACCGTTTATGGACTAATTAAAAAGGAGGAATATCAAAATTTAAGCTTAAAACTTCATGAATTCCTGAGAGAGAATGGGATAAGAGCCAAAATTGAACTTGGAACCCCAAGAAACAGGGGAGCTGATTTCATGGAAAGAAATGCATATCTGATGAAGCTCATAAACAACGTGGCAAAAAGGTGAGTCCATGACCGTTAAGATGAAATACTCGAAGGATAAAGAAGCTGTAGAGAAGCTTAAAGAAATTTTGAGTGAGCTCGGCTTGGAGTGTGCCCGCACCATAGAAGAAAAAGTTGACCTCCAGTTTTCCGCTTTGGAAGATCTTCACAGGAATTTAAACAACGATGAACTCTTCATCAAGCTCGTGCTTGCTAATGCTATCGTCTCCTACCAGCTTTCGGCAACTGGGGAAGAGTGGTGGTGGGAATTCTCCCGTTATTTTTCTCAAAATTTTCCCAAGGCTAGCATAAAGGAAGCATATTTCGAGTTCCTCCCTAGTTCAAGGACAAACAGGCGCTTGGGGAGTGTTAAACTAAAGCGCTTGGAGAAGTTTGAACCATTTCTTGAAAGAATGACTTTAGATAACCTCAAAGCATATTATAGTGATATGCTCAAGTTAAGGGATGATTTGGCAAAAGCGTTGAGCTCCAAAAAAGATGCTAAAACAGTGGTTTTTGCCGTTAAAATGTTTGGTTATGCCGCGAGAATATCATTCAATGAATTTAAGGCGTATCCAATAGGAATTCCAATTCCTGAGGATATAAGAATAATGAATTATACAAAACGCTTTACAAACGAGCCTTCCACAAATTTTTGGAATAGGATAGCTAAAGAAGTCGGAATTCCTCCCCTTCATATTGATTCCATAGTGTGGCCGGCGCTTGGGAAACATGAGGAAGTAAAATCGCGCCTTAAGCAGCACTGTCCCAAATGGAAGCTAGTCCTTGAGTTAGCGGAATTTTAGTCAAAATTCCAAAAATTCTTCCGTTAACTTTTTATACTCCTCTGAGAGACTCCGGCACGGTGATGGCAAATGTTGGACAAAATAAAATATATTAAAGCCGAAAAAATGTTGAAGCTTTTTTCTATCGCCCTTAGGATGAGCTACTGCCATCATCATTGAAGGCTTTTCTCCTAGAAATGTTCAAGTTAGTGGACGGTTTTTAATCAACAACTCATTGGGGGGGTTATTTTGAAGAAGGATTTATTTTCAGAATCAGAAAGATTGGCAGACATTACAAAATATCTAAGGCGAACTTTCGAACTCTGGGGCTACAGAGAAGTGTTCTTGCCCAGTATAGAGGAGTTCAATGAAGATTTAAGAAAAGGCACAAAATTCGCCTATAACAATGAATTTTACATAATAAAACCCGATCTTACATCCCAGATACTCACCAACCTTAAAGTGCCTAGGAAACTTAAGCTTTACTACATAAGCGAAGTCTTAAATGGGGGGGTTAAAGGTGAATGGCAGGCGGGGCTTGAATTCATTGGAGGGAAAGATACTAAAATGCAAGTAGAAGTGCTTTTAGCAGTTATAAGTTCTCTTGAAGCTCTTGGGATCGAGGAGTTCTATATAGATGTGGGCAGTTTGAAGGTCTGGGAAAACGTGTTAAAAGACATAGAGGAATTCAAGGAATCTGTATTTAACGCTCTGACCAAAAGAAACTTTGAAATCATTGAAAGACTGCCTATAAACGAGGAAAAGAAAGAAGAACTCTGGAAACTTTTCAACTTTAGAGGAAGGAAGTGCACCTATGAAAAACTCAACAGAATAGTTGAAATGGTTGACGACAAAAGGATCTTCATAGACTTTGGAACCATACGCCCTCTACCCTACTACAGTGACATAATCTTTGAAGTCTATTCTCCAAAGATTGGAAAACCGTTAGGAGGGGGAGGGGAATATATCTTCAAAGGGGTTAGTGCTTTTGGCTTTGCATTCGATTTAAACGCACTTTCAAAACTCTTTGACGGGAAGATAGAGAAGAGCAGAAAGAAGATTAAAGGAGAGCTCAAGGAAGCTTACAAACTTGCCCGGGCATTAGTAAAGCTCGGAATTCCCGTGGAGGTGGAATGATGAGGTTTGTTCTTCCAAAAGGTAGGCTCTTCAGAGACTCAATCGAAATTCTAAAAAAAGCAGGGATTGAGCTTAAATCTCCAGAGAACAGAGAGCTGATAGTAAGAAACGGTAGGTATGAACTCTTACTTGCGAGGTCTTTTGATGTGCCCGTTTACGTTGAACATGGGGTGGATATAGGCATAGCAGGGAGCGATGTCGTTGAGGAGAGGAGGAGTGATGTTCTAATTCCCCTAGAATTACCATTTGGAAAATGCAGATTAAGCCTAGCAATGCTTGGGGAAAACCTTGTAAGCGTTGAAGAGATGGACGGTTTTAGAATAGCCACCAAATACCCAAGCCTTGCAAGGAGGTTCTTTGAAAGTAAAGGAGTCGAGGTCGAAGTGATAAAGCTTCACGGAAGCATCGAACTTGCCCCAAAAATCGGGATTGCAGATGCTATCGTTGACATCGTCGAGACGGGAAACACATTGAGAGCCAATGGGTTGGTTGAGGTGGAGAAGATCATGGATGTTTCCGCCCTGCTTTTGGTTAATAGAATTTCTCAGAAAACCCAATTTAAGGAGATTAATGAGCTCGTCTTAAAAATTAAGGGGGTTATCAAAGATGGATCTTGAGTTGGAAAGCTATGTGGCCCAAATTTTGAAAGATATAAGGGAAAGAGGCATTGAGGCCGTTAGAGAGTACTCAAGGAAGTTTGACGGCTACGATGGGGAGTTCTTGGTGAGAGAGGAGGAGTTTGAAGAAGCTGAGAGGCTGATTCCAGAGGAAGATAAACAAGTAATCGCGAGGACTATCGAGCGCGTTAGGGAGTACCACGAGAAGCAACTTGAAAACGATAAGCTCTACATAAAGAACGCATCGCTTTACGGCATAATATACAAGCCAATTAGGAGGATAGGAATCTACGTTCCGGGAGGAAAACCTCTTCCCTCAACGCTCATAATGGTTGGGGTTCCAGCAAAGATAGCTGGCGTTAAAGAGATAGTTGTTACTACGCCACCAAA
>QMUB01000124.1 GCA_003663695.1 Thermococci archaeon
TAAGAGTTATGAAGGCAACTTCCCAACCCACCAGTTTTCCATAGGCTATCCCAAACAGTATCGCTCCATCACTTATCCTATCGCTCGTGGAGTCCAGAAAGGCCCCAAAGCGTGACGTTTTGCCCGTTAATCTTGCTAGGGTACCATCGAGTGCGTCCACCAAAGAACCAAAAAGCAGGATTAACGCGGCAATCCTCTGGGAACCCACCGCAAAGAGATAAGCTCCAGTTAAGGATATTGCCAAGCCTATGATGGTAAGCTGGTTTGGAGTTAATCCCACTTTCGCAAGGGGCTTTACAAGGCTCTCCAGATATTTCCGCACCCTTGGGCGGTACTTATTTAAGACCATTCCAACACCTCACTTCCCCTCTAAAGAGAGCACCCTTTTCCCGCGCTCCTGGGGAATTATCTTAACTTTAGCACCTTCAAACTCTTTCCTGAGCCCTTCTCCATCCAAGAGCCTATCGAGAAAAACCGCCAAAGCCGCGACCTCGCTGTGGGGCTGATTTCCAACTCCAACATTGTAGTGGGCAATCTCATAAACCTCCCTGGGCACCTTTTCCGCCCCAACCACGATCATAACATCCTCACCCTTTCCGATTACCTTCTTAATCTCAGATAGTGCATCATCTATGTGAATCCCGTACATTGTGAGGTGCACTATCTTCCCCTTCCATTCTCTCAGCACTGCCTTCCACTTTGGGTTAAACTCTATCTCAAATTTTCCTCCCCACCTCCTCACAACGTCCTCAACGCTCTCCCTAACGTGCTCATCCACCTCAGCTGCTATTATGATTTTATCCGCTCCAAAAGCTCTTGCCGTCAATGCTACGTGAGTTGTAATTCTCTTATCCCTCTCAGGTCTGTGACCCAATCGCAAAACCACTATCACTTCGTTCCCTCCTTCAAAACTTTCCAGTAAACCCTGAAGTCCTCGGGATATGGAACATCTTTGTAAAATTCATAAATCGTTTTAATATTTTTCTCAATTTCCCCGATATCCGCACCCTCCAAGAGCTCATTGAGCTCATTTCTGGGAGCCGATGCCAAGAGAAATAATGCAAAGATCCTCTCATCTCCTTGCATTGTAGAGATTATTTTATCGAGCTTGATCTTGCCGTAGGCTGTTGTTCTTGTCTTGAGCACACCTAAAATCTCATCCTGCATCTCCAAGAGGTATTCTGCTCCAACATTGACATGCTCATGCCCTCTGACTTCCTCGGGAGCCTGTGCAACGAGCTTATACCCTCCCTTCGCAAAGAGATAGTAAATTCTCGGAAAGTAAGGGGTGCTCATGTATTCTGCCCTGCTTCCAAAGAAATCCCTCTTAAAATCCACCACATACCATTTCCCACCGGAATAGAACTCGGACACAGCATTCAATGTGCAGTCGCTCCCATCGTAGAGTGTTACCAGCCTCGATGGGATGTTCAACGCCCTCATCATTCCCACGAAGAGTATCTGCCCTTCATCATAACTAATCTTTCTCTGCTGGGCAATTAAAATGGGGTCTACCGCCGTGGTTGTGTCTCCAAAGGAGTAGTTCTTCTTGATCCAGTTGAAAACATTCCTAGCCGCATCGACTTCGGAGATAGCCCCCTCGGTTAAGCCTTTTGTATACTCCCTCAAACTATCAATATCTCCAATGATTTCTGCATTGTACTTCTCCTTCCAGTAGCCATCCACCACATAGGGATTCACTATCCAGTAGTAATTCCCACCGTAAACTTCCTTTAGGGTTTCCCTATCCACTTTCCAAGGCATCCAGAGAACCTCAATCGGGGTGCTGAGAACATCCGTGCGATATTGCCCGTTCTCCACATATCCAACAAAAACCGTCACATAACCCTTGAAATAAGAATAGCCCATTTTTAGCGTGAAGTTCAGGATCTCTGCATCCTTTGGAGAAATCGCGGAGGGGGCTTCTTCTCTGGAAATTATGGTGGCCCCTCTGGGTGGGTTTATCAAGACGCTGGTTATTTTCACCGGGGCATCCCCAAGGTTCGTGAGATTCAAAAATCCCGTAACTTCCTCTCCACCATTAACCTTGTTTGAGGAAAGGTTGAACGTCATTACAAGCTTTCCCTGCCCTCCCTTATTCTTCTTTTCAATGACGGTGACCAGAAATTCCTTATGCTCAAACCATGGCCGGTTCAGTTCATCTATAAACCTGAAGCGGAGCTTTAGGGGATACGTGCCGGGGGTTGAGGGAGCTCTAAAAACCCAGACGAGCCTTGCACTCTCACCAACTTTTAGGGTTTTGGGGAACTGAGGGGACTGGACGATGATGAAGTTATCGGGAATCTCGCTTAAATCCTCCATCTTCACAAACGCCACTTTCCCGGTGTTGTTAAATACCATGGTGATGTAAAAGGTCTCTCCCGCCTCAAGAAGAGGTTTGTTCAGCGAGATGTTGATTACGTAGGGCGGCTTGTATATGCATCCCGAGAAAATTACGAGGAAAATAATGATTGGAGCAAAGACTTTGAACTTCACAGCACCACCCAAAAGCCTTTAACATCTGAAGCTTAATAAACTTTAGGTGAGTTTATGATAACGCTCATAACAGATTTCGGGATAAAAGGGCCCTATGCAGGCGAGATGAAGGGAGCAATCCTGGCCATAAACCCCGAAGCCGAGCTCATCGATATCACGCACTCAATAACAAGACACAGCATTCTAGAGGGATCTTTTGTGATGGAGCAGGTGGTAAAGTATTTTCCCAAAGGGACGATCCATGTAGGGGTCGTGGATCCGGGGGTTGGCACACCCAGGAGGGCGATTATCATTGAAGGAGATCACTTTCTGGTGGTGCCCGATAATGGATTGGCCACCCTTCCTATGAAGCACGTGCGACCTGAAGCCGCATATGAGATCAACCTCAAAAAGATGGAAGGGATAATCGGAAGAAAGATAAGCCCGACTTTCCATGGCAGGGATGTCTTTGGGCCCAGTGCAGCCCTTTTGGACCTCGGATATGAACCATCGCGGCTGGGAAGGGAGATAGACTTGGAGAAAATAGTGACCCTCAATTTAGAGCCAAAAAAGAAGATGGACTCATGGACTTTAAAGGTTCTCTATGTGGATGAATTCGGGAACGTCGTGCTGAACCTAGAGGAGTATGGAAGTATAAAATATGTGGAGATAGAAGGGCACAGAATACCCTACGCAAATACCTATGGAGAGGTCAAAGAGGGTGAACTGCTGGCACTAAAAGGAAGTCATGAATACCTTGAAATCGCGGTTAATCAGGGGTCAGCCGCTGAGGTTTTGGGGATTAAGGTCGGTGATGAAGTAAATGTTAGACTCATTTGAAGGTCAAATGGGGGGATAAAGATGAGAGGTCTATTCGTTGGACGCTTTCAGCCCGTGCATAATGGGCATTTAAAAGCTCTGGATGTCATATTTAAGGAAGTAGACGAGCTTATAATAGGAATAGGAAGTGCTCAGGTAAGTCATACATTGAAAAACCCATTCACAACGAGTGAAAGAATGGAAATGCTCATGAGAGCGCTTAATGAGGCGGGGATCGAGAGAAGTAAATACATGATGATACCCCTTCCGGACATAAACTTCAATGCGATATGGGCTCCCTACGTGGAGGCTATGGTTCCAAAGTTTGAGGTTGTCTTTACAGGGAACTCCCTCGTGGCCCAGCTCTTTAGAGAGAGGGGATACAAGGTGATGGTGCAGCCAATGTTCAGAAAGGACATTCTCTCGGCTACGGAAATAAGGAGGCGCATGATAGAAGGAGAACCCTGGGAGGATCTGGTGCCAAAGAGCGTAGTGAAATACATCCATGAAATTAAAGGCGTTGAGAGGATAAAGATGCTTGCCACGAACCTTGAGAAGAACGAAAAAGAGCTTCAGGCACCGATTAGGATTCCCGAGTTTTAATGCTAGCAGTTTTTATTTTTTGAGCCCTCACCATCTTTCGATTCTTGCCTCATTTTCATAAATAGCCAGCCGATCATCAAGAACAGCACAAAACTAATCGCATAAGGCAGGGTTGCGTGCACGCTCGCGAGAAAGCCGGCTATGAAGGGAGTGACGAGGCCAATAATCTTGCGGTAGCTTGTTATCGCCGCGTGAAACTCACTGGCCTTCTCCCTTGGAATCAGCTTGAACATCCAGGAGCGATAGAAGGGGAACCAGAACGTGTCCCCGAAGTTCCCCACCGCGTAGATAACGAGAACGAGCCAGAAGGGCGGTGAGAGCGCCATCACAAGCGCGTAGAACGCGTTAATCATCATGCCTGTCCCTATCGCATGGAATCCCTTTCCCTTCGGGATCCTCTCGCTTGCATAGGTTCCGAGGATTGATGCCAAGCTGCTCGCCACCGCTATGAGCGTGACCTCGAAGATCGTCTTCTTGAGCACGAAGACAACATAGTTAATGAGAACTATTTCCGGGGCGAGCTCCCAGGCGAGGGTTAGCAAGGCTTCAAAAGCCAAGAGGAGCTTGAATTCCCCGGTCCTAAAAGTGAAACTCTCCGGAGTTATACGCTCCTCCTTGCCAACGCTTGGAAGGAAGAGCCATATGTATGTAATTGTGAATGCAGAGAGTACTCCAAAGCCCATGAAAACCATGCGGTAGTGCTCGGGTTTTGTATAGACGTAGCCGAGGAGGTAGCCGAGGATTGGGAACATTATGATGCGGCTCATCTCGGGCAATCGAA
>QMUB01000125.1 GCA_003663695.1 Thermococci archaeon
AATTTCCCCCACGAATCTGGCATTAATTAGTGAACTGTGCGTTCGCTATATGAGGGAAGCAAGAGAGAAGGGAAGTTCAGGTGTCATTTACATAAACTGTCTCGAATACTTGAAGCTATACAATAACTTCACCAGCATCCTAAAATTTTTACATGCTCTTAGAGATTATGCTATTCTGTACGATGGGAGCATAATAATTGAAATTGATAATGCTGCCTGGGAAGAAAAGGAGCTTACGCTGCTAAGGCAAATCGAAGCTTAGCCCTTAATGCTCTTTTCCTGCTGGTTATAACGGATTAGTGTTTTGCTCACGGTCCTAAGGCGGGCAGTTGGGAAATCATTCAATCACGGTAGATTAGCTTTGTCCTAACAGCACCAGTGGAAAAGGATATAAACTCCCGCCCGGAGCATCTTCCATGATCAGGGAAAGAATAGTATGCTGGGGACATGAAAATGTCAGGGCAACTCATAAATCCACCCTTGAATTCACAAAGGAGGACTTTTTAACACCCAGAGGAGATTGCATCCTGTGCATCAAAGCCAATAAGGGCATAAGGGATCTGAGCGAAGAGTTTAAAAAAGCCCTTAAATCCGGGAAAAAGCTCACGATCAAAATCATGGTGGATGAAATTGAGGATGAGCTCACAGCTTGGGGAGATGAGCGCCTTATTTTGGATCATGCCACATCCATGGTCGTAAGGAAGAGCGAGTATATTGACAGCAGAACTCTCGCAGTGAGGGCGGACAAAGCTGCCAGGGACATTAAAAGGGAAATCGTGGAAAAATTGAAGAATCCAGAGCAAAAAGCGGTAATTGAACTTATAATAGAGGACTGATTGCTCATACGCCCTCCATCTGGGAAACCCTTTTAAAAGCATCAGACGAGAAATTTTAGGGTGACCTAAAATGAGAGCAGCATTTGCTATTATCGTCATGTTGCTAATTATGGGCACAGCTACCCCTGTAACTTCCCAAAGCAGGGAAAAACCCTTAATTATTGCCACAATAGCACCCCTTGGAGAGATTATTAAGGAGACTTTTGGAGATGATGTGGAAGTTGAAATTCTGGTTCCTTTAGGGGTCGACCCGCACGAATATCAGCTAAATCCAGAGCAAATAGAAAAGGCTAGAAATGCCATTGTAATCGTGACAACAGGAGGACATCTCCCTGCCGAGAAAAAGCTTAAGGAACTAAGTGAGAACGGTGAAATAAATGGCCTGGTGCTATGGATTGATGATTATGAAATGGAGGGGTTTAAGTTTCTGGAAAAAAGCTGGATGGGAGGAAACAATCCTCATGGTGCTTGGATGGATCCAAAAAATGCCCTCGCAATAGCTAAAGCCACAGAGAAGGCTTTAATCAAAGAAAATCCCGAAAGCAGGTATGTGTATGAGAGAGATTATGAGCGGTTTGAATATAAGGTTAATGAAATTGTGGACTCATACAGAGTGGTTTTTCAAAAAATCGGTGTAAAAAAGGCGATAATTGAGCTCCCCGCCCACCAGTATGTCCTAGAGTGGCTGGGAATTGAAAGCATCGATGCGATAAAGCCCGAAGAAGAAGTGCCTGCAAAGAGTGTGGATGAGCTGTTGGAGGGTGCAAAAGATGCCGATCTTATAGTTTATACGATTGAAAGCCCAAATTCACTCAAAAATGCTGCCCTGGAACTTTCATCAAAAAGTGGAAAGCCACTGGCAAATGTTGTCTATATGTGGGCAAACAAACCCTATACCCAGGTTCTCAAGGAAAATACCGGGGAAATAATAAAGGCGCTCAGTGAAGCTCGGGGGGCAGGGGCAGTCCAAATTAAAAGAGGAGTAAGTGAATCCTACATTTTTCTTGCACTGCTCATAGGTATTGTGATGGGTTTTGCCTTTGGTATGTTTGTGAGGAGGGGCTAGGGCTAGGTTCTCCTCCTGAATCTCAGCTTTGCTGTTAGAACCTTCTCCGTCGAGAAGAACTTTGCCGTTATATAGAGCATAACCGTTGCTAGGATTGCAAGATAAATTATGCTGAAATAAATGCTCGAATACTGACCCATTAGCATCGCCCTAAATGCAAGGATAGGATGACTGAAGGGCAGTGCCATTAGGAAATACTTAAAAACTGCTGGGAGGGTTTCAATGTCCGTGAACATGAGGACAAAGACGGGAAATGCTAGAGGCATTATCCCCGCACTTACCACGGTGTTCGCACTTTGAACATCCTCGGCAAATATTGCGAGGAACATCGCAAGCCCTAGGGCAAATGCTATTGTCAGGAACATGACCAAAGCAAAGAGAATTGCTCCCTTAGGGGTTATTGTAAGACCGAGCGCTTCTAGGGATATTTCCGAATCACCACTCGGTATCAGGGAGCTCATGTAATAGCGCATTCCTATCATGTATGTAATCGAAGCTATCAAGCCCATAACCGCGGTTCCAGTTATTTTCCCCGCAACAATCGTTAATCTGTTCACGGGAAGCGTTAGGAGGGTTTCGAGTGTCTTATTCTCCTTTTCCATTGCCATTGTGCCAGCGGCCATCTGGGAGACCACCATGACCATGAGGAGGATTATAATGGGGATTGAAAGTCCCTGAGCAGAAAATAAATTCACGACTATTGAGGGAGAAACTTCCACGACTCTGTCCTTTATCACGGAGTAGCTCTGGGCTTCTATGGGGTGCAAAATTGCCTCAGGATCTCCACTTGCGCTGTTCTTGATCTTAAGTTTCGCAAGGTACTCATTTAAAATGTTGACCACCGCATTTATCCTGCCCTCACTAACGCTCTCCCGGATACCCGTGCTTACGCTCTTAAATATCGCATAAATCTCAACATTCGTTTTTTCATTTGCATCAATCTTCGTGGAGAAATCTCCGGGTATGACCACAACGACATTGTAGTCCTTCTCCTTGGCTTTATTTATTGCATCCTGGAGATCCTTTGCCTCGATCCGGGTCACGGTTACATTTGGGGCTATTTCAAGGCTTTTTATAAGGAGGTTCCCATAATTTCCCGTGTCAAAGTTGACCAGAACGACTTTGGTCTCCTCCTGCGCCTGCTGCATTCCAACCTGCATAAGATGCCCGAGAGCGGGATATAGGAGAAGAGGAACCACAATTATTCCAAAGAGAAGTCCTTTATCCCTGAGCATGTGCCTAAGCTCCTTCATAACAATCGTCAAGAAATCTCCCATTCAAACACCCCCTAAGGTATTTTCCACTATATCCATGAAGACTTCCTCAAGGTTCTCCGCCCCGTATTTCTCTTTCAGCTCCCGTGGAGTTCCAATTTCCACTATCACACCTTCGTTGATGAGTGCCACTCTGTCACAGAGAAACTCAACTTCCAGCATGTTATGACTCGATATGAAGAAAGTAACACCCTCACTCCTGGCGAAGTTCTTTATATTCTTCCGAATAACATAGGCATTTACTATGTCGAGACCGCTCGCCGGTTCATCAAGAATCGCCAGTTTCGGCTTTACCATGAGGGCTCTTGCAAGGAGGAGCTTTCTTGTCATCCCCTTCGAATAGGTTGAAATCTTATCATTAAGGCGCTTCCCCAGATCGCTTATCTCCCTCCCGAGTTCGAGCATCTCCTCGACGCTCTTCCCTGTTTTTGCATATAGCTTTGCCATAAATGTTAGATACTCCCATCCCGTCAGATTTTTATATGCTCCCGCTTCCTCGGGAAGATAGCTTATGAGCTTCCTGACGTCATCGGCTCTTTTAACCACATCATATCCAAAAATCTCGGCCCTTCCTCCTGTGGGCGATAAAAGGGTTGCGAGGATCTTCAGGGTTGTGCTTTTACCCGCACCGTTGGGCCCTATGAGCCCGAAGATTTCACCCTCCTTAACCTCGAAGCTTATACCTTTAAGGGCTTTAACCTTCCCATAATCCTTCTCAAGGTCTTCAACTTTTATCGCTGCCATGTGCAACCCTCCGATCGTATTCGAGAAGTATAACTCCAAAGGTCGCAAACAGTATTCCAACGATGATCATAGGTTTGAATTTCACATAAGCACCAGAAAATGCAAAAAGAAGTCCAACAAACATTGACCACCAAGCCTTTTCCCTGTATTTGCTCCTAAACATCTCATTCACCTTCGTAGATGAATATGTCTTCAATTTTGACATTAAAAAACCTCGCCATCTTGAAGGCGAGCTCAAGGGAAGGGTTGTACTTTCCTTTTTCTATGGCTATGATAGTCTGTCTTGTAACACCTAACGCTTTGGCCAAATCCTCCTGTGTTAGCCCCTTCCACTCCCGAAGTTCGCGAAGACGGTTCTTCACTCACATCACCCTCGAGTAGTAGTACCTCATCAGGGCGTGTCCAAATATGGCTACCGTGTAAACGAGTGCAAGCATTTTAGCCGGGTCAAGCCACTCGAGGTTGTCCACAGCGAGGTTGCTCATGAGAAGGAGAATCTGGACGATTATGAGGGTTTTCTCCGAGGCAATCTGGTTTATCCTCCTCCCGCGCTCGTCCTTCATTTGACCTGTCTCTTTCATGAAGCGGTAGAAGGCAACCCAGTATATCACTGTGGCGGCCGCTATGAAAATGAAGAGGGCTTCGCTTCCCATTCACATCACCCTCGAGTAGTAGTGCTTGAGCCCAACCTTTAAAAGCGAGACAAGCACCATGAGGGCAAG
>QMUB01000126.1 GCA_003663695.1 Thermococci archaeon
CCCTGAAGCACGGGTCTCGTCTCATCCACCCACAAGAGATTGAGCTTCCCCTCTTTTTGCATCACCCTTAAAACCGCACCTACAGTACCAAGATGAACCGTAGCTAGACTTCCCGCATTGCAGTGAGTCAATACGTTCCCTTCAGGAAGAATTTCCGCCCCAAAGTGCCCCATTCTTAAATTTGCCTCTACATCTTCATCCGCAATCTTGTGGGCTTCTCCTACGATTAGACTCCTTATCTCGTCCAGAGAATCCTCTCGATGTTCTTCCACCAGATTCTTAACCCTGTTAAGTGCCCAAAAGAGATTAACTGCTGTTGGACGTGTTTTTTTGAGGACATCATAGGCTTCGTAAAACTCATCGAAAAACTCATCTTTATTCTTTGCTCTGCTCTTTTCCGCCAATAAAGCCAGCCCGTAGGCTGCAGTTGCCCCAATTGCCGGAGCTCCCCTCACCTGGAGTGTCTTTATAGCCCTAGCAACTTCTCTAACACTCCCAATCTCTACAAGTTTGAATTCCCTTGGGAGCAGAAGCTGATCAATGAGTATAACTTTGCCACTTTTAAACTGGACACTCCTCGGAAGTTTTGTCAGCTCTTCGGGTTTATATCTCATCATTGACACCTCCAAAAATATCTCCCAAAAACATCTCTCTAAAGAAAATTTAAAGTTGTTGGATTAACCAGCGGTGGAAGTTTAGTTGAATGGAAATCCGGAATAGAACGATGAATAGAGGACACCTCTAGGAAGACCCAAAACATCTCTCTAAAGAAAATTTAAATTGCTGGATTAACTCTCCAACATGGTAGAGATTAATTGACAGAAAAATCTCCTTTGGATAAGCCATTCTAAGTTTTGAGCATATATACTCTCCGTTAAACGCTGATAAACGTTTACAAACTTTTTTTAACGGTGTGGATGGAAAAAAGGACTGTGGGGTTTTTATTGTGAACAAACTTGAATCTGTGTAAACGATTTCATGAAAAAAGCTTAAATAGATGTTTTTAGATATAAAACAGTGAGGTGAATAGGTATGATGTGGAAAAAAGCCTTTGCAATGCTGTTTGGTCTTTTGGTTTTGGCAAGTTCAGTGCCCATGATTAAAGCAGACGCAGCGGTTAACATGAACTTGGTGATTTTGGTAAGCGATAATGAAGCCGATTATGCCTTAGCCGAGAAGCTGGCCGAGAACCTCAACGTCTCGGTTGTGGTAACTCCATGGGGAATCTATGACTCAAACATAACGGCAGAGATAGCAAGCTACGCACCGGATAGTGTGCTCATTATAGGAGGACCGGCAGCAGTTCCAAAGCTCTACGAGGATGATCTCCAGAACCTGAATATAACATGGTTCAGGATCTGGGGTTTAGATAGATATGAAACGAACATCAAGGTGCTTGAATACGTGATGCAGAACTACCCGGATGTCCTGAAGGATGTTAAAATCGTCATAGCGAATGGACGGGACATGGGAGCAATAAAAAAGATAGGGAACTCGAAGAAGGTCTTTCCGATTTACGTTAATGCCAACAACACCGACAACCAAACAAAAATCCTAGGGATTATGAAGGTTACAGGAGTTATCATAATAAAGACGCCCTTCTCGGCCAATATAACGGAGAGAATCAGGGAGCGGGTAAGAGAAAAGGTTCAAAACGTTACAGAGGAAAATGAGAATATAACAGCAGAGATGGCATGGGAAGCCATAGAGATAGCCCAAAACAAGACTGCCCTAGCTGAAAGCCTGATAGATAACGCCACAAATCCAAGTGCTCCAAAACTCTTAGAGCTCGCAAAGAAGGAGCTTAATAATGCAATGGAAGCCTATAATGAGAGCGAGTATGGAAAAGCATATGGACAGGCAATAGCTGCAAAGGCACATGCTGAAGTTGTGATAAGGTTTGCGAGCGAAGACTTTCAGGAGAGGTTCCATAAGAATCTCCAGATAAGGGCGGAAGTTGAGATAATGAAAGTTGAGAGGATAATCGAGCGTTTTGATGAGCTCGGAATGAACGTCACAGCAGCCAATGCCACATTGGAGCAGGCAAAAAATGCCTATGATGAGGGCAAATATGGAGAAGCCTTTGAACTTGCAAAAGAGGCAGAAAAGATACTAAAAGATATCATGCACGAAGAGAAAGCGCTCATAAGAGAGCACGTCAGAGAAAGGATAAAACATCGAAAGGACAAATGGAAGCACTGATTAACCCTCTTTTCCATATATTTCATTTATTGCCATTAAAAATTCGCTGGCACTTACTATGTCCCTGACATCTATGTGCTCGTTTTTTGTGTGGGAGATATCAAGATTTCCCGGTCCAAAGACGATCGTTTTTGTCCCGTTGTACATGAAGTTTATTGCATCCGTCCAGCTTCTCATACCTCCAAAATCCTCGATTTCTGTTAGTTCCATTGCCTGTTTTGCTATCTGCACTATCTCTTCATCTTCATCAAGTTCATAGCCATCCCATATCTCCGTGTAATCATACCTCAAAGTGTATTCATCCAAAATTGGCTCAAATAAATCCAGAATATCCTCCACTTCCTGTTCTGGAAGCAAACGAGCTTCAAAACGTCCTTTACAAAGTGCGGGGATTAGATAGTAAGGATTTTCACATATGAGCTCCTGGAGACCTATGTGGGGATCGAAATACTTACCCTTCTGTTTGAAAGGTTCAAGGGATTTCAGCTCTTCAATCATCCTGTATGTGAGCTCTATTGCATTTTCTCCGCTTTCGGGGCATGCACCGTGCGCTTCCTTACCATCCACTTCAAAGTATGCTTCTATGTTCCCAGCATGGGCTACATGAACCTCCAAATCAGTCGGCTCGAGAACAACTGCCATCCTGGGTTTGTAGCGTTCCATGAAGAGTGCACTCCCACGCCCCCCATGCTCTTCATCGCTGACAAATACTATTCCCACGTTTAAATCACTGTTCAGTTTTCTTAAGTTCTCGAGCATCAAAAGAACTGCTGCCACCCCTCCCTTTATATCGCTTGCTCCCGTCCCATAGACTATGTTCCCTCTTATGAACGGTTTAGCTCTAATGGGTATGGTGTCCATATGAACCTCGAAGAAGAGCTCGGCTCCTGGGTTGACTATCAGGTCTATTATCTCGCCATCGCTCTCAATGTGCACATCATAGTTGAGTCTGTGGAGGAACTCCATGATATGAAGAGCGACCCTATCTTCTTTTCCCGAGGGGGAAGGTATCTTCAGAAGGTTAAACAAAATTTCTTTTGCTCTCTCGGCTTTCACATTACTCACCAAGTTAACTTAACCCAGATGCTTATATAACTATTCCCGAAGCCTCCCTTTAGTCGTTTCGATAATACTTTCCACACGGCAACCCCTCAATGTTCTGTAGCTCATGCTCCCAATATAGGATTAAACCTTTAAAAACGTTGCAGCAGAGTATAGAACATGAAAAAAGTGCTCGAAGAACTAGAGAGTGAGCTTGTCGCTCTGAGGAAGTTTCCCCCAAAGGAAGGCTCCTATGCCGCCTTTGAGTTCAGAAATCCTGGAGTTAATGACCTAGTTGAGGCATTGGGGTTTAACCTCTATGAGCACCAGGCAGAAGCCCTCCGCCTCCTCTATGAGGGAAAAAACGTTGTTGTGACAACCCCAACGGCGAGCGGAAAAAGCGAGATTTTCAGGCTGGCGATATTTGATAATTACCTCTCAAATCCACGAGATACGTATCTCCTCGTCTATCCCACGCGGGCTCTAATAAACAACCAATATGAGAAGTTTGCACTGGAGAACTTTCATTTCTTTAAGATAAGCGGAAGAATGGTGAATGCGAGGATTTTAACGGGAGATGTGGAATGGCACGACAGGAGAGCCATCATAAAGGAGAAGCCCCGGGTAGTGTTCACAACTCCTGATATGCTTCACTACAGCATTCTAAGAAATCCTAAAGACTATGAGTGGCTCTTGAGAAACCTCCGCTATCTTGTGGTCGATGAGCTTCACATCTACAGGGGCGTTTTTGGGACGAATGCTGCCTACGTGTTCAGGAGGCTTCTAAAGCGCCTGGAGCGCTATGGAAGGAAGCCCCAGATACTGGCTCTCTCCGCAACTTTAAGAGAGCCCAAAGAGTTTGCTGAAAATTTCTTTGGAAGACCTTTTGAAGAGGTTAAAAATGCCACAAATCCCTTCCCAAAACGTTATTTGGTGCTTCTGGAACCCAGGAGATTAAACGAGATGCAGCTTTTGAGAGCTCTGGTCGAAAAGCTTGCTCAAAGAGGAATTAAAACCCTCGTCTTTTTTGACTCCCGGAGGGGAACTGAGAAGCTCATGCGCTTCCTCCTTTCTTCACCTTCCGTTTACAGGATGTCAACCTACAAGGGCACCTTGCCTAAAAACATCCGCTGGGAAATTGAGAGAGATTTCAAAGAGGGAAAGCTGTTGGTACTCCTCACGACGAATGCTCTGGAGCTGGGAATAGATATCGGGGATCTGGATGCCGTGGTAAATTATGGCATTCCCCCAGATGGTCTCTTCTCCCTTATACAGCGCTTTGGGAGGGCAGGGCGTTTAAAGGAGAGAGAGGCGTTGAACGCTATCATTCTGAGGAAGAATGGTCTTGATTATTACTATAAAGAGCATCTAAACGAGTTTTTC
>QMUB01000127.1 GCA_003663695.1 Thermococci archaeon
TGCCTCCCCGTTTATGTCGTTGAGCCATACCTCACGTACAGGGGTCTCAAGGGCATAGCGAATTCCCCTAACCCCCGTTGCACTCAGAGCATCAAGCGCCTCCTCCGGCTTAATAACTTTGAGTGCCAGAACACTAATATCCCTGTTAAAAGCCATCGCGGGGTTGTAAAAAACGGGAGCATCGTAAATTCTAGCCGCCTTTGGAACCAGAATTCTCGCCTTTCCCTCTCTCACTTCTCCAAGCTCCACCCTCTTCACCAATGGGAATTCAGCAATCCACTTTTAAGTTTATTCATAAGGTAATTACCTTATAACAACCTCATCGCCCAGTGCGTGTCCGGGGAGACCGAGATCAAAGCGCGCCCTAACGATGCCTTTTTCGCCATGGGGCTTCACGATTTTTCCCATAATCTTTTTCCCGGTTCTGCTCTTCCAGATAATCCTCCTCCCAATGAAGCGAGAAGCTTCCTCTCTGCTTTTCACACCCTCAATCTCTATCAGCATGTGGTGGTTTTTCTGGTTGTGCTTTCCCCTGGCGTAGTTTAGGATTACCCCCTTCATCACCACACCACCTCAAAAATGAAGTATGGAGAGAGGTTTTTAAATTTTGCTCTGGAGCACAACTCAAAAATTAGCCGGTTTCAGTGCATTGGAAGCCCCACAAACATCCATTTGTAAAAAAACGGGGCGATTAGCCTAAAAAACACCGGGAAATTGTGAAGAAACTAAAGCCCCAAACCTTTTAAGTCCTCAGGGTTAGCTTAATCCAGCGGATGAAGAACCTTGCCCAGTCTGATGGGTGATGACGTCGGTATTATCGGACGCAGGGGAGGTGCACTGCCACGTTTTTTGCACCTCCCTGTTCTCTATATATAATCAGACTCATAGAGCCTATGATATGCATCCAAAAGAGCTTTCCTAACTCTGGCAGCCCCATATCTCCTTGTGGCACTTTTAATTCCGCTTTCCTTTATATGCTTCATGATTAGATCAACATCTCTAGAAGCGCTCATCCCACTCTCCACATAGAGCCTTGCAACTTCATCCGGTTCTCTATAATTGAGCCCTTTCAAAAGCTTCAATGGGATTCCCTCGAGAGGCTTTATAAGCTCAAACTCAATTATACTCACCTCGTCCTCTGCGTCAAGACCTCCATAGATTTTATTCAATGTTTTCAGCAGTTCTTTAATATCCTTAAATCCGTCCTTCCTCGCATCCTCATTTGTAAGCTCTTTAACTTTCTTTTTAGAAACGCCCTTTATTTTCACTTTTGCTATCGCTGTATCGCTTGGTCTTACCACGATGTATATCTCCTTTCCAGGTTTGGCTTCATAATCCCCGTAGCGAATCGTGGTGCTTTTTTTCCCGCTCAGAATTTTGGATCTGTAAACGCTATCTATCAGCATGAACTTCCTTATTTGAACCTTCTTCACCCTTACCACCGAGCTTCTCTATGATTTTTGGGACTTCTAAAAGGTCCTCAATTTCAAAGTCCGCATATCTGCGGTATTCGAGTTCCTCACTCCTCCTTCTTCCGTAGCGGAACCATATGGTGTGCATACCAACTTTTTTGGCTCCATATATGTCCGAGTAGAGCCTATCTCCCACCATAACCGCATCTTCAGGTTCAACTCCAAAGAGCTTCAGTGCCTTCTGATATATCTTGGGGTGGGGCTTTTTAACCCCCTCAAAGTCCGATATAATGACGTGTTCAAAGAAATCCTCTAGCTCAAGCCTCAAAATCTTCTCCCACTGCTTTATGGGATCACCATCCGTTACTATCCCGAGCCTGAGCCCCATTGAGCTCAGCTGGATGAGCATTTTCCTCGCATGCCTAACATCTTTGAGCTGGGTGAACTTTGTGTTGTGGTATCCTATAACCCCGGCTGCAACCCATTTTGGGTTATACTTCAAATCGAGCCTCCTCAGGAGATAGTCAAAGTGATGTGGAAAGTTACTCCCGTATTCATTTATGAGATCTAAAAGCCCATTATATGCAGTTTCAAAATCCACGGGAAGCCCGTGCTTTACCATGTTCTCAATAGCATTCCGCCTGGCCCTCTCCGCAAGTTTGGTTGTGTCCACCAGAGTGTCATCCAAATCGAAGAGCACGACCTTTATCATAGTTTCTCCCCTTATCAAATAGTCATAATCTTATTTAACTCTTCCCGATGTCAACATCGAGATAGAACCTGCTCGCCTTTCTCCTCCTGAGCTCCTGGAAGTACTCGTCCTCCTTAATCCACTCCCCCATTAAGTCCTCGAGCCTCCAAGTTAATGAAGTTGGCGTCGTCGTGGCAAAGATAATCCTCCCCAAGTTAAGGGATTTAATCTTCTCCAAAACTTCCTTAACCCGGGTGTCTTCTAAATTATGCATTAAAAAGAACTTTCTCGCATGCCAGTTGCAGTCTCCCTCTAATTTCGGGGCTTTCTCCACAATCTCCTGGAGAATCCAATCTCTGCAGTACTGAGGTATCCCATAAACCCTATACTCTTTTAGAGTCTTTTTTATGATTTCTACTTCTTTCTCATCGAAGCCTATTAAAAATATCATCTCCTCACCTCATGTCTGATTTTTTTCAAAAGCCCATCCATAATCTCTCCTGCCTTTCCTCTCAAAATTATGTCCGCAAGATGAGTTATCCCTGTATTGTCGGGATTTATCTCTATAATTCGTCCTCCTTCATCCTTCACAAGCATTGGAATGTATGCGGCTGGAAAGACTTGGGCACTCGTCCCGATTACGAGACACAGATCTGCCCTCCTTGCAAGATTGAAAGCTTCATCTAATGCCTGCTCGGGGAGAGGCTCCCCAAACCACACCACATCGGGTCTCAAGAGGGAGCCACACTTAGGACATCCAGGCAGTTCACCCTCATCCAAAAACTCATCCAATCGACCGCTTTCCTTTAAGTTCTCCCTGTAATCGCAGGAAGTGCACTTAACACGGTAAATGTTGCCGTGAAGTTCTATTACGTTTTCACTGCCAGCCCTCCTGTGGAGATCATCTATGTTCTGGGTTATAACTGCTTTTAAAATTCCCATTTTTTCAAGTTCTGCAAGTGCTAGATGAGCTTTATTTGGCTTTGCATCCTTCATCTTACGTATTCGCATTTTATAGAAGTCCCAGACCAGAGAGGGGTTTCTCCTGAAGGCTTCGGGAGTTGCCACCTCCTCGACCCTATAGTTTTCCCAAAGCCCCCCATGCCCCCTGAACGTGGGTATCCCACTCTCGGCACTTATCCCCGCCCCGGTGAAGGCTATTAAAAACCTGGAGTGGGCTATAAGCTTTGCAGCCTCCTCTATCATTCTACCCCCTATTTAAATAGGCATTCTCATTTAAAAAGCTTAGCCCGGAGGCTAGCAAAGTTTTTTAAGTCTAACAAGCAAGGCTGAAACATGAAAAACCAGAAAATGGCTTACATATACGGGATTTCAGCTGTGCTGATGTGGTCAACCGTTGCATCGGCATTCAAGCTATCCCTGCAGCACCTCGATTACATGAATCTCGTTTTCTATGCTTCCCTGACATCTACCATCGTCCTGCTCCTCATGATCATCAAACAGAGAAAGTTAACCCTTTTTAGGGAAAATCTCAACCTCAGGCGCTCCCTCATTCTGGGCTTTATAAACCCCTTCCTCTACTACCTCGTGCTCTTCAAAGCATATTCCCTGCTTCCAGCCCAAGAGGCACAAGCTCTCAACTATACGTGGCCCATAATACTTGCATTCCTTTCAATACCCTTGCTTAACCAGAAAATAAGCTTCAGAGGGATTCTGGCAATTTTTGTGAGCTTCTTTGGGGTCCTTATAATTGCTACGAGAGGTGATGTATTGAGCCTCAACTTCAGAAATCCCCTGGGAACTCTCCTGGGTCTTGGAAGCGCTTTCATATGGGCTTCCTACTGGATTTTAAATTTAAGGGATGAAAGGGAGGACGTTTTAAAGCTCTTCCTCAACTTTACCTTCGGTTTCATCTACATAACCCTTTTTATATGGCTCTTTGGAAAATTCCAGTTCAGCTTTGAGGGCATAATGGGAAGTGTTTATATAGGTCTCTTTGAAATGGGAATCACATTCCTGGTCTGGCACAGAGCTCTGAGCCTCTCAAGAACAACCGCCCAAGTTGCCAACCTGATATACCTAACGCCCTTCATATCCCTCCTCTTCATTCACTTAATAGTTGGAGAAGAAATTCTCCCCTCAACCCTTATAGGACTGATCTTCATAGTGGGCGGGATTTTAATGGGAAGAGAAAAATAGAGGTCAGCCCTCTCTGAAAGCTCCATACTTCTTGGGGTCATAGAATGGTGGAGCCACTGTCATGGCTTTCTTCATCTTGCCCCTTATCTCCACTTCTATTTCAATCCCCGGTTTGGCATATTCAGGATCAACGAATGCTATCCCTATTCCGATTCCAAGAAGCGGTGAAAGCGTTCCACTGCTCACATCTCCTATGAGCTTTCCATCTTTGTATACCTTGTAGCCTTCCCTCGGAATGCCCCTGTCAACCATCTCGAAGTGCACCATCTTGCTCGGTAGCCCGCGCTCCTTCTGCTTTAGGAGAGCGTCCTTTCCAATGAACTCTTTGTCCCAGAAGAGGGCAAA
>QMUB01000128.1 GCA_003663695.1 Thermococci archaeon
GGTATTTATTCTTACAATGGGAATATTAACAAAATCTCCCCAATGAATGCCCATTTTCTCAAATGGGGTGGGTATTGGATGATTGCTACGGGTAGGGACTCTTCAAATATGATGGAAAAAACATCACAAAGATTGCTGATTCAGCATGAACACTGTTCATATTAATAATTTCTGGCTGATTGCGGGTATGCACGGGCGGCTCTTAAAGTATAATGGTACATTTGAGGACCTGACAGGCGAACTTTCAAATCCAAAGCCGTGGCCAATTCCGGGATTAAATGACTTCACTCCCCTCAACTCCACAGAACCTCAGGGAAGAAAAGGGATATGCGGGCCCGGTGTGTTAATGCTCCTTTCTCTGTTCCCGCTCATGAAGATGAGAACTTAACGTTTCCTCCTTTTGGACAGAGCTAAATGCTGACTTCCCTGGTAGCTTCCCCTATATGGTCTGCTTGAGGGGCTTTCCAAACGGTGAAAAGCTATCTGAACAAACCTCTCCCCGTACTCAAGGACAACCTCCTCTTCGGAGGAGTTGAAGAGCGCCAGCGTCAGATTCCCGTCCCATCCCGGGTCAACCCACGCGAAGCTCCCGAGAATTCCCTCCCTCGCAAACGTACTCCTCAGCCTCATATCCCCCATTACATCGTCGGGTAGCTTAATTCGCTCAAGTGTTAAAATTAGCGCATGCCCTTTTGGAGGTATGACCACTTTCCCCGTCTCCTCAACGTTGATGAACTCTCCATTGACCATCGCTTCTCTTCCTACTCTCAAATCATAGCCTGCCGATTGAAGTGAGCGCTCATTGAAGGGTTCGATTAGGATTTCCTTCACTATTTTAGTATCGGGCAGCATCATTTTATCACCGCAACTTTTATGTATGCGGGGATTATAACCTTTTTGAGGGGCCCGTGGCTCAGGGGATACGGCACCGGCCTTCGGAGCCGGGTTTCCCGGGTTCGAATCCCGGCGGGCCCGCCATAGATTTCTCCTTCTATTACCTTCTGTTTCCATGTATCCACATACCTCCTACATGACATCATTAACATCTGAAGAACTCATCTTCCATCTCATGAACTGCTCTTTTTTCGACAATTGTTTAAAGGTATGTTCAATCTGAATTCTAAAATTTAAGCCTCTACCCAGATAAAGCCTTGGATTAGTGGGAATGTTTTCCAGCGTCGATGTACCCTGCAGATTGCTATCGAAAATTTTTAGATTGCCTGCATATATTTGTTAAACCCTTCATACGCCTAAAATTACCCTGAAAATGCTCTTTTAACCAAAAAGCTTATATACCTCTAATTCGAAAAAGAATAGTGAAAATGCTTTGTATGGAGGTGTTGAAAGATGGAGTTGCCAATTGCACCAATTGACAGGTTGATTAGGAAGGCTGGTGCTGAGAGAGTTAGTGAAGATGCCGCTAAGGTATTGGCCGAGTACTTGGAGGACTATGCTATCGAGCTTGCTAAGAAGTCAAGCGACTTCGCAAGGCACGCCGGTAGAAAGACAGTAAAAGCTGAGGACATTAAGCTCGCTATTAAAGCCTGAAGCCTCTTTTATTTTTGTTTTTACAGTAAACCTTTTAAAAGCCTCTTCTTGGAGTTTTTATCATGTATGAGATAGCCGTTAGAATGACAAAAAGGAACCACAATGCTTTCGTTCATCTCCTGGGTGCACTGGAGGCTCAGGGCTTTGATGTGGGGGAAATCCTGATTACCAAGGACTTTGAGAGAATATTAGAATCGAGACCCAGGGCTGTGCTTTACTCATTCTACACTGAAGAGCTCTGGGAAATTGAGAGGGAGATTGAGATACTTAAGGAGAAAACAAATGCCCTTCTGATAGCAGGGGGATACCACGCCACAGCAATGCCCAAGCACACCCTTAGATACTTTGACATTGCTATCATAGGGGAGGGGGAGGAGGTTCTTTATCAACTTCTAACATTCCTTAAAAGAAATAGTTTTAAGCTGACGAAGGAGTTGATGAAAATTCGTGGGCTCGCATTTTATCTCAACGGTGATTTCATATTCACGGGCTTTGCAAAGGTGGATGATTTCACAAAATTCCCTCCCTACGCTGAATGCCTCCGGTACATAGCTCCCATAGAGATAAGCCGTGGCTGCCCCTTTGCATGCTACTACTGCCAGACTCCCTACATGAAGGGCTTTAAAATGAGGCACCGCCCCATACCTCAGATAGTTAAATATTCCCGGAGGATGAAGGATATACGTTACATAACTCCAAATGCCTTTGCTTACGGCTCTCCGGGTGCTCTTTTAAGAATCGATAAGCTTGAAGCACTTTTAAAGGCACTTCAGCCCCTCAGGAAAGAGGGAAGGAAGCTTTTCTACGGCACATTCCCAAGCGAAGTGAGGCCCGAGTTTGTGAAACCTGAAACTCTGGAGCTCATCATGAGGTATGCTGATAACAGGAGGCTCGCAATAGGTGCACAGACGGGAGATGAGATGATGCTTAAAAGAATACACAGACTTCATACGATCACTCATGTGAGAGAGGCAGTGGAGTTCATGCTCGAATATGGCATAGAACCTGTGGTTGACTTTATAGTGGGCCTCCCTGGGGAAAGTGAGGAGAGTCAGAGGAGGAGCATGGAGTTCATGAAGTGGGTCATGCGCAAGGGAGGAAAGGTCAGAGCACACTATTTCATGCCCCTGCCGGGAACTCCCTTTGCGAGATGCAAACCCTCACCAGTTAGCGATGAAATGAAGCGCTTTTTAGGGCAGATGGCTGCAAAGGGAAAAGTCGAAGGGTCCTGGACAAATCAGATGGAGCTCTCAAAGAAGCTTCAACGCCTTATAGAGGAGTTTTATGAAGAACCAATGAGCTATAACGGACAGGTTAGGAGTGTGTGTTAGATAATGTTTTAAATTCAAGACATTATCTCTTTTGGAGGTGGGCGAGATGGTTGTTAAGGAGTGTCCCGAATGTCACGGGAGCGGTAAAGTAAAGATAGGCGAGAAAGAATGTGAGGTTTGCAATGGATGGGGTTATGTTCCAGCGGATTTCAAGCTCGACAAGCAGCTTAGGGGTTATAAAAACCTCGATTATTTTGGAGTGGACGAGGAGGTTGATGAGATTCCATGTCCCGAATGCCATGGGAAGGGCACCGTCCCGGTTTACGGAGACTGCCCGATGTGCGGCGGCACGGGAAGAGTTCTGGCATGCGATATCTGCGGAAAAGTTAAAGGTTCATGGGAGCCCGGGATGGAGAGCACATGGATATGCCCCGAGTGCGAGAGGAAGTTCAAGATAGTCTATATTCTTGACAACACGTGTGACTACGAGGATGTTGAGGTGGGCAACGCATATAAGGGAAGTGTTGAGAGAGTGGAACGTTTTGGGGTCTTTGTGAGACTTAATAAGCACGTTGTAGGACTCATAAAAAGAAAGGACCTCCTTAAAAAGGATTATTCTGTGGGAGACGAAATAGTGGTGCAGGTTCTGGATGTTAGACCCGATAGAAACGAAGTTGATTTGATTGAATCCGCCTTAAAGAAATACCGCGAGGTGCTGGTTAGGAAGGAGATACCTCTAAGTGATATAGGTGCATTAACCAAGGAAATGGCAGGTAAAACCGTGAGATTCAGGGGGAAGGTCACCCAAATTCAGGTCACCGGGGGTCCAACGGTATTCACGGTGAGTGATGGAACGGGTATAACATGGGCTGCAGCATTTGAAGCTCCGGGCGTTAGGGCATATCCCAAAATCGAAGTTGGGGATGTTGTGGAAGTAATTGGAAAGGTTTCCTTCCATGCGGGGGAGATCCAAATAGAAGTAAGTGATATGGCGAGGCTTTGGGGCCCCGATGCGGCTCAGGTGAAGACCAAAATAGAGGAAGAGCTCAATAGAAAGGCACAGCCCGAAGATGTGGGCTTTTTAATTGACAGTGAAATTCTGGAGAAGCTCAAGCCCAAGATAATGGAGGCTGCATTTATAATTAGAAAGGCTATTTACGAGGGGAGACCGATCCTCCTGAGGCATCATGCGGATACGGACGGTTATGTCTCCGGTTTGGCATTGGAAAGCGCAATAATTCCTCTCTTGAAGGAAGTTTCACCCGATCCTGATGCCGAGTGGCACCTCTTTAAGCGTAGACCGAGCAGGGCTCCTTTCTACGAGCTTGAGGATGTCCTCAAGGACATAATCTTTGCCGTTGAGGATTCGAGGAAGTTTGGGGAGGAGCTTCCCCTTATAGTTATAGTGGATAATGGAGGTACGAGTGAGGACATACCTGCTTACAGACGCCTGAAGGCATATGGTGTTCCCATAGTTGTTGTTGATCACCACGACCCGAGGGAGTTTGTAAGTGAGAACAGAGCCCTCGTAGATGAGTACGTGGACGTTCATGTTAACCCTCATCTCGTAAAGCGCGGCTATTATGAACTAACCGCCGGAATGCTAGCCACAGAACTTGCACGCTTTATATACCCACCTGTGGAAGAAAAGATCAAACACCTCCCTGCGATAGCGGGAACAGGCGATAGGAGCAATGCACCTGAGTTTGAGCAGTACAAGAGGATAGCAAAGCAGATGAAGGGATTAACAGAGGAGGATTTAAAGAAAATAGCA
>QMUB01000129.1 GCA_003663695.1 Thermococci archaeon
AAGAAAATAAAACCGGGAGACGCGGTAATAGGCATTGAAAGCTCTGGGATACACTCAAACGGGCTGACTTTAGCTAGGAAGCTCTTGATTCCAAGATATGGTCTTCATTATGAATGTGATGGGAGAGAGCTCTGGGAGCACCTCCTTGAGCCGACGAGGATCTACGTAAAGCCAATTTTGGAGCTTTTGGAGAGCGTTGAGGTAAAAGGATTAGCCCACATAACCGGTGGAGGCATGACCAACCTGAAGCGCCTTACGAACTACGGCTTCTCTCTGCAGATGCCCACCATCGAGGGAATATTTAAGCTGATTCACGAGAGCGGTGTCCCTCTTGAGGAGATGTTCCGCGTCTTCAACATGGGTATCGGGATGGCTGTCGTCGTGCCGGGTGAGGAGAAGGAGGATGCTCTTGAAATTTTAAATAGATATTTCCCTGCACAGGAGATTGGGAAGGTGATAGAAGAACCTGAAATACGGATAGAGAACTATGGGATAAGTCTTTAAGATTCTCTCTATCTTTTTCTGGGGAGATTTATGGAAATAACCTTAAAGAGAACCCGGGTAGTTGAGAGTGCGGTGAAAAGTCGGGAAAAAGGAATGAAAATCAAGCCTCTCCGACGAGGCGCCTGTAGAGCTCCTCATAGGCGTTGATGAGGTCGCCCTTGTCAAAGCGGAAGACGTCCTTATCGAGGCTTTCTTTGGTTTTGGCATCCCAGAAGCGGCACGTGTCGGGGCTTATCTCATCTGCAAGCACTATCTCGCCTTTTTCATTCTGGCCGAACTCGAGTTTGAAATCGACGAGGATAATGCCCTTTTCTTTGAAGTACTCTCTGAGGATTTCATTCACCCTAAGGGCGATGTGCTCCATCTCTTTAATTTCATCTTCTCCCACACCGAGCACTTTGGCATGGTAGTAATTGATCATGGGGTCTCCAAGGGCATCTTCCTTGTAGTAGAGCTCCACTATAGGTTCTGGCAGTTCGGTGCCTTCGGTGAGGGGGAGGCGCTTCTTCAAGCTTCCGGCAACGACGTTTCTGACAACGACTTCGAGCGGGTACATTTTCAAGCGTTCGACTATAAGCTTGTTATCGCCTGCAACTCCTATGAAGTGGGTCTTTATTCCCTTCTCTTCGAGCATCTTGAAAAGCATTGTGGAAATCTGAGCATTCAACCATCCTTTCCCCTTAAATTGGGCTTTTTTTTCACCGTTGAAAGCTGTTGCGTCATCCTTAAACTCCATTATGAACTTCCTCTCGTCAAGTGGAATCATCTTCTTGGCTTTTCCCTCATAAACATGCATGGTCTTCACCATAAAAATGTTAAAATTCTCATTATATAAGGTTTTTCTTAACAAATTCATGTCAATCAAAGGGCAAAGCTTTTAAGCATTGCACTGTAAAGTTCCAGTGGAAATTGTGCTCTCTTCAACATTTCAATGTCAACAGGTGATTTCATGAGGGAAAAATGTGGCATATTTGCAGCGAAAACAGAAAACGCCCCTAAGAAAGCATACTACGCATTACTGGCTCTTCAACATCGCGGACAGGAAAGTGCGGGAATAAGCATATGGAAGAGAGGCATGAAAACATATAAAGGTCTGGGTCTGGTTCCGGAAGTCTTTAAAAATGGCATTTTGGATTCTATGGACTCAAACCTGGCAATCGGGCATGTGAGATACTCCACCTTTGGAGGTTTAAATGAAGCTCAGCCCCTTGAAGTGGAGTGCTGTGGAAAGAAGCTTTCCCTGGTTCATAATGGTACTTTGACCAACTACATGCTTCTGCGCCGGGAATATGAGAAAAAAGGTTTCAAATTCAGAACTTCTGTGGATAGTGAGCTTCTGGGAATCTCCTTTCTAAGCCATTACATGGAGGTTAAGGATGAATTTGAGGCTATGAAACTGGTTTTTAAAGAAGTTAAGGGAGCTTATTCCCTTGCATTCCTTTTTGATGGGAAGATTCTTGTGGCGAGAGATCCCCTCGGCTTCAGACCTCTCAGTTATGGTGAGGGTGATGGCATTTATTTTGCTTCCGAGAGTTCTGCCCTTTTGATGTTTCTTTCGGAGATAAGGGATGTGAAACCTGGAGAAGTCTTTCTAATAGGAGATGAAGTTGAGAGCAGGCTTTTGATGAGGAAGCCTCATGCACACTGTGTTTTTGAGTATATTTATTTTGCACGCCCTGATAGTATGATGGAGGGGAGAAATGTTTATAGAACCCGGATAGAGATGGGTCGACAATTGGCAAGAGAAGATAATGTTGAGGCAGATGTTGTAATAGCCGTTCCGGATTCTGGGAGATCCGCCGCCATAGGCTACTCAATGGAAAGTGGAATTCCTTATGAGGAAGGGCTCATAAAAAATCGTTACATCGGGAGAACTTTCATAATGCCGAGCCAGGAGCTCAGAAGTTTGAATGTCAAGCTTAAGCTGAGCCCTGTTGGCGAGGTCATTAAGGATAAGAGGGTTATCCTGGTGGATGATTCCATCGTGAGGGGCACAACAATGAAGCGTATAGTTCTCATGCTCAAGGATGCTGGAGCGAAGGAAGTCCATGTAAGAATATCCTCCCCTCCAATAAAACATCCGTGCTACATGGGAATAGACATTCCAAGCAGGCACGAGCTTATAGCCTCCTGGAAAAGTGTGGAGATGATTAAAAAGAGCATTGGAGCTGATTCTCTGAGATACTTGAGCATAGAAGGATTAAAAAAAGCTGTTGGTATAGAGGATTTATGCATGGCATGTCTGAACGGCGTCTATCCCGAGTATGCTTTTGACCTTTAGGGAGCCTTTGAGCCTGTGATCTTTAGAAAAATTTATACGCTTCCCGTCTCACTATTTTTAGGTGGGTTCATGATAGGCGTCGTCGGTGGGGGGATAGCGGGATTAACGGCTTCAATTGCCCTCGCTAAGAGAGGATTTGACGTTACACTCATTCATAAAGGCATAAAGAACACAAATTCATATCTTGCTCAGGCGGGGGTGGCATTTCCGGTTCTTGAAGGGGATTCAATAAAATCCCACGTTCTCGATACAATTAAGGCAGGGCGCTACATTAATGACGAGGAGGTGGTTTGGAACGTCATTTCAAAGGGTAGTGAAGCATATGATTTTCTCCTCTCCCTTGGGGTGGAGTTTGAATACACCGAACTTGAGGGTGGACATGCTTTTCCGAGGGTCTTCACGATTAAGAACGAAACTGGAAGACATCTAACTCAAATTCTTTACATGAGGGCTAGAGAGCTGGGTATTAATTTTGTCGAAGGCACTGCTGATGCCCTTGCTATCAAGGAGGGAAAATGCTATGGTGTATTTGTGGAGGGCGAGTTTTTGAAATTTGATGCGACAATTCTGGCTAGCGGAGGATACACGGCCCTCTTCAGGTATACTGCCGGTTCTCCAATGAATACTGGGATTCTCATAGGAGATGCGGTTATGAAAGGGGCTTTAGCAAGGGACTTGGAGTTCGTTCAATTTCATCCGACGGGGTTCATCGGGAAAGAGGGTGTTAAATTGATAAGCGAGGCGGTGAGAGGGCATGGAGCCAAATTGGTTAATTCAAAGGGCGAGCGCTTTGTGAACGAACTCGAGCCGAGGGATGTCGTGGCTAGGGCAATCTATGCGGAGATGCAGGAGGGGGAAGTATATCTGGATGCAACACGAATAGAGGATTTTAAGGAGAAATTCCCGCAGATATATGCCTTTTTGATTAGGGAGGGCGTAAACCCTGAAAAAGATTTAATCCCCGTCTCCCCGATAGCCCACTATTCCATGGGGGGTTTGAGCGTTGATCTATGGTACAGGAGCACAATTGAAAATCTCTATGCGATAGGAGAAGCCGCTTCCAATGGATTCCATGGTGCCAACCGTCTGGCGAGCAACTCTCTTTTAGAGTGCATAGTGAGCGGTCTGGAGGTTTCAAGGACGGTATTTAGGGATAGACCACGGCTCGAAGATGTGGGGGATGTCGAGGATACTAGTGAGGAGCCAGGGGATCTGGAGAGTGTAAGGGAAATTCTGTGGAGATATGCCGGGATAGTTAGGAACGACGTGGGCATCAAAAGAGGGTTGAATGAACTGGAGGGTGTGGATGTAGATCCCAGAATTAAACTCCTGGCGGGAGGAATTTTGAGGGCTGCCCTTGAGAGGAGGGAGAGCCGGGGCGCTCACTTCAGGGAGGATTATCCCTTCTCAAGGAAGGAGTTTGAAAGATCGATATTTTTCAGTGCTGCAAGTTTAAAAAGAAGGGAGGGTCTCTAACCTCTCCCCATACTGTCAGGATAAGCAGTTGCGGCGTTAGGTTTAAGGTTCTGTTCATTCCCTTGCTTATAAGCTTTTAATGTATAACTCGGGATAGATATGAATCATTCAGTGATCAAAATGCTAGATGCTAGAAGTCATTAGACAACTCTTCAGGTCTCATTTGAACCCTCTGTACACATAGACAAATGGTTGTAGGCACAACATTTTTATCTTATTCGCCTTATTCTCTTTTGATAAATGGAAATAGTTATAGCCACTTTAAATTTGCTGCACTTATAAGATTATTCCCGGGGATAACCA
>QMUB01000130.1 GCA_003663695.1 Thermococci archaeon
TAGTCGCTCGTAAGTGAGTTTGTTCCAGATTATTGCTGAAGCGTAAGCTAACTCAAAAAGGATTCTCTCCTGTTCTTTTGAGGGTTGGAGTTTGAGGGTTAGGCTCCTCTTCATTTTTACTGTCCCTCTACGTGTTTGTATGACTTTTTTGGGTTTAAATGCTTTTTGCTTTCCCTATTTATTGCTCTTTTTTCGAGTACCGTACCCCGCCCCGAGGCTTGAAAAAGAAAAAGGTCAAGGATCTTCTCACCATCTACGAAATTCTCCACAGCCTTCAAAAGGAGCTCCAGAGCGTATGAGTTTGTCTGGAAGAAGCTATTTGGGTGAATGAGATACTTAACGTCCCCAATTTTCTCTTCAATGTATTTTACACCCCTTAAGAGGTGTGCTTCTCCTCTGGGACTGTCATCCTCTCTATTGATGCTCCAGTATACTGAAATTACAGAGGGGAAATAATCGGCAAAGCTCTCCCTCGGTTCTTCCGGAGATATGAGGTTTACCATGACATCCCCCGTGAACTTGCCCTCCCTCACACTCAGGTACCGGGCTTCAACCTTTTCATCGTCCAAAAAAGTATTTAATGCCTTTAAATATCGTCCTGTTTTCGAAGAGAAAATGGGGCATTCCTCAATCCCCACAATCTCCTTGGCTTCCCTTCGTCTGAAGCCTATTTCCTTCTCTATATGAAAGTTGCTGATATTTCTAAAGCCCCAGACTTTAGGGGAACCCTTGATTTCGGCCCTTATGCCCGTAATTCTTTCAAAGTTCTCCATCTTAAGTTTCAGCTGTTCCTTGTATTTGATGTGTTGCCACCAGCAGCCACCGCATTTTCCAAAGTGCGGGCATCTTGGGCGGACCCTCAATGGTGATTCCTCCACGATCTCGAAATCTATGGCGATGTACCTGCCAAAGCGCCTCTTTGTCCTGTAAACCTTAATAAAGTCCCCACTCACTGTAAAGGGGACATGAACCTTTCCCAAAAGCCCATAACCATCATCACTCATTCTTTCAATGTTCCCTTCGGCTCGCATGAAGGGAGTAGGAAAGAACATTTAAAAGATTGTGGATTTAGATTAGGTCGGAGGTAGAGTTATGAAACCGAGAGTTTTCATAACGAGGCAGATTCCAGAGAGAGGAATCCGGATGATTGAAGAATACTATGAGGTGGAGGTGTGGGGAGAGGAGCGCGAGATACCTAGGGAAGTCCTCCTCGAAAAGGTCAGGGATGCTGATGCTCTGGTAACCCTGCTCAGCGACAGGATTGACGGGGAGATTTTCGATAATGCTCCCAAGCTTAAGATAATCGCTCAGTACGCCGTTGGCTATGACAACATTGACGTGGAGGAGGCAACGAAAAGAGGAATTTATGTAACCAACACGCCGGATGTTTTAACGGAAGCCACGGCAGATTTTGCATGGGCGCTGCTCATGGCGGTGGCAAGGGGGCTGGTCAATGCGGATGGCTTTGTTAGGAGAGGAGATTGGAAGGATAAAGGTGTTGCATGGCACCCCCTCATGTACCTCGGGCGCGATGTCTACGGAAAGACGATTGGGATAGTGGGCTTTGGGAGAATAGGGCAGGCGATAGCGAGGAGAGCGAAGGGCTTTAACATGAGAATTCTTTATAATTCGAGAACGAAAAAGCCGGAAAAGGAGAGGGAACTTGGAGCCGAGTTCAGGCCGTTAGATGAGCTTTTGAGAGAAAGTGACTTCGTGGTTCTAGCGGTTCCACTGACAAAGGAAACATACCACATGGTAAACGAGGAGAAGCTGAAGCTCATGAAAGAAACAGCCATTCTGGTAAATATTTCGAGAGGAAAGGTTGTTGATACAAAAGCCCTTGTTAAAGCCTTAAAAGAGGGTTGGATTGCCGGAGCAGGCTTGGACGTCTTCGAGGAAGAGCCATACTATAATGAGGAGCTTTTCAAGCTGAGGAATGTAACTCTCGCTCCTCACATAGGCAGTGCAACTTATGGAGCGAGATATGCAATGGCAGAACTCGTTGCGGGGAATTTGATAGCCTTCGCTAAAGGGGAAATTCCTCCAACGCTGGTGAACGGGGAAGTGCTGAATGTTAGGAAGCCAGGATTCGGCCGATATGATGCACCGTAATAACGAAGCCTCGTGTTCTGATATCATTTTTTATATTAACTCCATGAATCTCTTTGCATCATCGCGCATGTAAGCGTTGTTAAAATACACGTAGCTTTTCTTTCTGTTCCACTCTTTCACTCGCTTTGCAATCTTTTCAAGCTCTTCATCTGTGTATTTGTGCCTGTAAATTATCCTTCCCTTCTCATATGTCCCATGCAGGCGATAGTAATTAATTTCTCCTCTGTGCAAAGGCTTTCTTATGAGGGGATCTGTTACATCAATGAGGTCAAATTCCCTTACGAACCTCTTTATCCCCTCCTCGCTCCAACCTCTGAGCTCAACCGCTATCTCGAAATCTTCCCTGTCTATCATCGAAAAGAACTTTTCTGCATTATCAAAGCTCTCTTCGCTTTCTTTAAAGCTCCTTGGGAGTTGAATTAAAATGAACCCCGCGTTTAAAATCTTCGCCTCCTTGAGTGTTATCTTCCAGTACCCAAAGACCTCGTCGGTGGGCTTTAGAAGGCCGGCATCCCTGCCCGGCTTAACGTTGCTCCTCCTCCACGTGGGACTTCTGGCAGGATGCGTTATTCCCTGAAAAGCTTTTATTGAGAACACAAACCCATTGGGCGCTTCGCTTCTCCAGCGCTTTAAGGTACTTTCCTTTAAGAGACGATAAAATGTAGCCTGTATCTCAACAGTCTGAAATTCTTCAAAATATCTTCTCCTAGCTTCACAAAATCCACACGTGCCCGTGAATATCATAGGGAACCCTTTAATTGATTTGGATGTTAGAGAAAATAAAATTTGTCCCAATGTGCGAAAAACTTAAGTTTTTCTGAGAGTTATTAAACTCCGGTGAGACAGTGAAAGCTGTTATCTTAGCGGCGGGATTTGGGCGAAGAATGGGAGAAAAGCCCAAAGGACTTCTAAAGGTCGGGGGAAGGGAGATTATATATCGAAACATGAAACTCATGGAAGAGAACGGAGTTGATGAATTCATAATCGTTACCAACAGACAATATGAGGGGAATTTTAAAGATTTCCTGAAGAGGAGCGGGTTTAAGGGGAAGGTTCTGGTCAATGAGGATCCTGAGAGAGGCAACGGTTATTCCCTCCACATTGCAAAGGAACATGTTAATGGAAAGTTTGTGCTTTTAATGAGTGATCACATATTTTCAAAGGAGTTTCTGGAAGCGGCTATAACGCGGGAAGGAGCCATAATAGATGGAAATCCCGAATTCGTGGACATAAGAGAAGCTACCAAAGTTAAGGTGGAAAACGGTTCCGTGGCCGATATCGGAAAGGGACTTGAGGAGTGGGATGGCGTTGATACAGGATTTTTCATTCTCGATGAGAATATCTTCAGAGTTGCTGAAGAGCTTGTTACGAAAAAAGAACGCGTGGGAATGAGTGACATTGTAAGAAAGGCAAAGCTTAAGGTGAGTTACATCTCCGGCCTCTTCTGGATGGATATTGATACCCCTGAGGATTTGAAAAGGGCGAGACATTTTTTGATCAGAAATTCCATTAAAGGTGCTGGAGATGGTTTTGTCTCAAGGTATTTTAACAGAAAGATATCGACAAGGATAAGCGAGCTCCTTGTGGAGAGGATCACGCCAAACCAGATGACAGTGATAACCTTTGCCATGGGCATACTATCCGCTTTTGTCGTGTTCTTCAGCCCTTCCTTAGGCGGGGTACTATATCAAATAAGCTCAATCCTGGATGGTGTTGATGGAGAAATAGCTAGAGCTTCAATGAGAACGAGTCGCTTCGGGGGATACTTGGATTCAATCATGGATAGATACGTTGATTTTGCATTCCTTCTTTCTCTAGCAGTGGTTCACGGAGGAGCAACTTCCTTTTGGATCTGGACGCTTCTGGCGATTTTTGGCTCATTCATGGTGAGCTACTCCACGGAGAGATACAAAGCTGCCTATGGAAAGGATGTCTACAAAAGGATCCCAAAGATGAGGTACCTAATCGGAAAGAGGGATGAGAGGATATTCTTAACGATGATTATGATCCTGGTGGGATGGGTTTATGCTCTATTCGTTGTTCTGGCTTTAATAACCCATCTCAGAGTACTCGCCACCATATACCTGATAAAGAAGAACATGGAGGACTAAATCCATATCACCGAAAGTGTTATATAATGAAAAACCGGCAGATATTATCAAACCGAAAACTATTTAATAGCCATAAAATAGAATTCCACTAAGGTGATGAGAATGGTGAAGGTTGTAATACTTGGACAGGGATATGTGGCAAGCATTTTTGCTGTTGGACTTGAGCGAATCAAAAGGGGAGAGCTCGGCTATTATGGTGTTCCTCTGGCTAACGAACTCCCTGTAAAAATTGAGGATATAGAAATCGTCGGAAGCTACGATGTTGACAAAACCAAGATCGGAGAACCTCTCTATGAGGTTGTGAGGAGATATGACAATGGGGAGATTCCCGA
>QMUB01000131.1 GCA_003663695.1 Thermococci archaeon
ATGCTCTATCCACAAGGGGGCTGATATGATGCTTAAGCTTGGTGTTTTTGAGCTGACCGGTTGTGGGGGCTGTGCACTGAACATTCTCTTCCTCTACGAGAAGTTCTTTGACCTGCTCGAATTCTATGAGATAAAAGAATTCCACATGGCTTCAAGCTTTAAAGAGCACGGGAGTTTCGATGTTGCGATAGTAACGGGAAGTGTATCAACCCAGAGGGATTTAAACCTCCTCCATTTTGCAAGAAATCACTCAAACTATCTGATAGCTCTTGGCACGTGTGCAACCCATGGGGATGTGCAGGGAAGCGTCGAGGGCAAGATACGGGAAAAGCTTGAGAAAGTTTATGGAACAAAGGCAAATCCTATGAAAGCATTGGACTCAAAGCCTATAACGGAGTATGTTGCCGTTGATTACGCCCTGCCCGGGTGCCCCTATGACAAGGACGAGATTTATCAGGTACTCATGAATCTAGCCAAAGGTGTCGAACCACCCAAGAAGGACTATCCTGTCTGCATAGAGTGTAAGCTCAACGAATATGAATGTGTTCTTGTTAAGAAAGGAATACCATGCCTCGGTCCTATAACACTTGGAGGATGCAATGCCGTGTGTATAAAATCGGGCATAGGATGTATCGGATGTCGGGGCCCGCTGCCAAAAGATGCCAATCCGGCGAGCGAGTTTGAGATTCTCAAAGAGCTGGGCTACGATGAGGAGTACATAAGGAGGAAGTTCAAGACCTTTGCGAGGGGGGAGCTGAGATGGTGAGCATTGAGATTGAAGCCTTCACGAGGGTTGAGGGAAACGGGGGAGCGGAAATAATCGTGGAGAATGGCAATGTAAAGGAGGTCAGATTAAAGATATTCGAAGGGCCGAGGTTCTTTGAGCTCCTTACACTTGGCCGCAATTACTGGGATGTACCCGATCTCGAGGCTAGAATCTGCGCGATATGCTATTTAACGCACTCTGTTGCATCCGTTAGGGGTATTGAGAAGGCTCTAAAGGTTAAGCCCACGAGGGAGATTGAACTATTAAGGGAGCTGGGACTTCTGGGAGAGCTGATAGAGAGCCACGCCCTCCACCTTTATCTGCTCGTTGCCCCTGACCTCTTCGGATATTCCGATGCATTGAGAATGGCTAGCAAGCATGGGGAAATCGTCAAAGAGGGAATAACCATAAAGGCATTTGGAAACCACATAAGGGAGCTCATAGGCGGAAGGGAAATCCACGGAATAAATATAAAACCCGGGGGATTTGGAAGATATCCAACCCCGGAGGAGCTCGAGAAGATTGAAAAGCAGAGCAAAGCTTTGATGAGATTTGCAAGGAGAGCCGTTGGAATATTTGCCTCCCAGGAGCCGTTCGGAGCAAAGGTGAAGTATCATGTAGCCACCGATGAGTATCTAGTTGGTGAAAAGCTCATAGCTTCAGATGGGGATTCCTTTGACTACAGGGAAAAGATTGAAGAGCGCTCCCTTTCGTACAGCTTTGCAAAACAGAGCCTTTACAAGGGAGAAATCTTTATGGTGGGTGCACTCCCAAGGCTGATGCTCAAGAACGAAAAGCTCACCCCAATGGCAAAGAAGCTCTTTGAAGATCACAGAGAACTGCTGGAACAGGGATATGTAAGCCTTAACAATCTTGCACAGGCAATAGAGCTCATCTACGCCTTGGAAAGGGTAAAGGAAATTACAAAAGAGCTCCTTGATAGGGGTATCGACGGAGAGAATGTTCCCATAGAAGTGCAGGAAGGAGAGGGCATTGGGTATGCTGAAGCGCCCAGAGGAGTTCTGGTGCACCACTATAAAATTGACGAGAAGGGTAACATAGCCTACTCAAATATAATAACACCCACAGCATTCAACCACGCCATGATGGAGCTCAGCCTGTACGAAGAAGCAAAGAGGAACTATGGAACATTAGATGAAAGCTCTTTCATTCAAAGACTTGAAGAGACCGTTAGGGCATTTGATCCGTGTATTTCTTGCTCCGTCCATGTTGTAAAACTCTAACCTCTCCTCTTTTTTAGTTATGCTTATATATCTCAAACTCCATAGATTCTTCGGTGGGACTCATGGAGGAGTTTCTAAGCGCAGTTAAAAAGCTTAAGTGGGGGGATACGGTACTTGTGCAGTACCCATCACACTTCTTGAGTGAATATCTCTTCCTGACAATTTACAAATACGCCGAAGGAGCAGGAATCCCTGTATGGGTTGATGATGTGCTTGACTCCCTCTACTCGATAAAGAAAAGGCTTGAGCTTGGAGGGATCGATACCTCATTCTTTGAGAGGATATATGTGGGGAAGATTGGGGGCAGGAGAAATGTAGGGAACGTTCTCGGACAGATACCCTTTGCACATGAGGGGAGAATTCTGGTGGAGAACTACAAGAAGATACTTGAGCAGTCCACCAAGAAACTCCCGAAGAGAATAGACATTTCCCTGGGCATGGATGAGCTCTTCCTCCTTTGGAATAATCAAACTGAAATTATAGGATTTATAAAAGAGCTCTCGACATTTGTAGGAGAGAAGAATAGAACAGCGTACTATCTCATCAACAAGGATGCACTCTACCATGCTGTCGTAAACCCGCTCCCACTTATGCATCAGATGGCCAGTGTAGTCCTCGATTTAAAGCCTATGGGCACGAAAGCAGAGGTGAATATTCTGAAGGCATCAAACCTCGAGCTTCTGGGGAGGAAATTCGAGATAAAAATAGAGGACATCCTCAGATGATGCATCGAAATCTATTTATCCAATGGCGTCTAAAGGGATAGGGGTGAATAAGTTGGAAGAAAAAAACGTCCTCTTCGGTCTTCTTAATAGGGTCAAATTTGGTGAGACGGTTTTGATAGAGAGTGATGCATCCTACATCTCCGAATTTATGGTTCTCGGTATCCTGAAATACGCTAGGGAGCATGAAATTCCCGTTGTTATAGATGACAACTTTGACACACTCCACCTCATAAAAATTCATCTCGGAATACTCGGAATTGAAGAGGACTTTAAAGATGTCTATGTCATAAAGACGGGAGGAATAATAGATGTTGGAAATGTGGTCGCCAGAGTGTCTCTAAGCTCCGAACCGACATCATATGTCCTGAAATATAAGAAAGCCTCCCAGGAAGTGTTCAAAAACATCGAAAAATCCATGAATATAGTCTTAGGTTTGGAAAAGCTCTTCTATTTCACGAAAGAGCCTGTGGAGTTCTACACGCTTATAGGAAGCATAGGGAGTTTTATAGGAAACAAAAATCGAAAATCATTCTACATATTGAACAGAAAAATTGCGGAGGGTGCCCCCATAAATCCCCTGCCCGAGCTTGAGAGGATAGCGACAGGAGTTATAGATGCAACCCCCTATGAATCCTCGGCTTCCCTGAGGCTCAAGAAGTTTGGAGATATAGACCTCGTAGGAAAATCCCTTATAATGAACATGAAAGACCTTGTAGGGTGAACCCATTGTCCTTTTTGAAAAGGCTCTTTAGGAGATCCGGTGAAATTGCGTCAAAGAAACCAGTAGGAAAGTTTAAAGTTGATAGTGTGCTCGATGATGGTGCAATATCGGGAGAAGTCCTCGATGGGATCATATACTCCGGATACAAACTCAAACCCAAAGGCAAAAAAATAGTGGTTCCAATAATGAAAATCATGCGGGGAAAGGAAGAGATAGAATTTGCCATAGAATACGACAGGGTTATCCTCCTCCCTGAAGATAAGCTGAAGGTTGAAGAGGGAGAAATTCTGGAAGTTTATGCATCATAATTCCTCGGGTTCCACGACAACATATGGTCCCTTGCTGAGCCGCTTGATTTCCTCCTCACTCAGGAGCCTGCTCTTAACCTTCTCCCCTACCAAGGCACTGTGTCCAAAGGGATCCATAATCCTTATGGTCAGGGGCTTTTTGCCCTCTTTAACCTCATGAATGTATTCCAAAAGTTCATCGACTTTTTTAACTGCCTCCTCATCTCCATCCTCAAGCTTAAAACGCCTCGTCATGAGGAGTGTTTCCCTAACCCTCTCTAACAAACCCTCAATATTTGTTATAAACCCCTGGCTGGCAGGCCCGGGCTCGATTTTGACCCCAATCTCCTCCATTTCAACGGTGCCGCTTTTGCTTCTAATTACCCTTGTGAAAAGGTCTTTTTCTTCATTTATCCTTACTGTATACAATCTAGGCTCCTTCTCTTCAAGCATCATAACATCAGCATTTCTGTATCCACATTTCTCACAGATTATAGTCGACTCCATAACCTTTCCAAAGTATGGAATTTCATGAATGAAGTTCAAGGATTTTAAGCTATTTTTGGCACCGCATATAGGACAGTCACCTAGCAAAATTTCCTGAATCTCACCCTTCATAGACTCACCCCAAGAAATAGAGAGATGGATGCTTTATAAATCGTTCTGTAGATATACGAAGTGCGAAAACAAAGCCGAGCATCTGGGCAAGCAATAGTGAACCGCATCCTGCTGTTATATGAGGTTGGGACGGGCATTATTCTCCTCCTAAATATACTATAAAATCAATAGTATCTCCATGCTTTGTACATGA
>QMUB01000132.1 GCA_003663695.1 Thermococci archaeon
ATTTTGAGGAAGCTCCTTGAGAAGGACTTTATTCCAATTTTGTTCGGAGACACAGCAATAGCTCTTGAAAAGGGGATAGACATCCTCTCTGGAGACCAGATAGTCAGCTATCTAGCGAAGATGCTCAAGCCGAGCAAAGTTATATTCCTTATGGATGTTGACGGAATCTACAACAAAAACCCAAAGGAAGAGGATGCTAAGCTTATAGAAGAGCTCAGCAGTGAAGGGATTGAGCATCTCCTCAAAAGCTCAGAATCCTCAGGAATTGATGTTACGGGGGGAATTGGGAATAAACTGAGAGAAGCCTTAAAGATAGCCCGCTATTCGGAGGTTTATTTCATAAACGGAAAAGTTAGGGGTAACCTGATCAAAGTCCTTAAAGGGGAAAAGGTTGGAACTGCAATTAAGAGGTGATTTCATGTTTGATAAAGAAGAGCTCACTGTCATAAGGAAGTTTGAGCATATAGAGCACTGCTTAAAGAAGCAGGTTGAAGCTCATGTGAGCACTCAATTTGAGAATATACACTTTGTCCACATGTCATTGCCTGAAATAGACAAGGACGAGATTGATCTAAGTGTAGAGCTCCTCGGGAGGAAGTTTGATTACCCGATAATGATTGCGGGAATGACCGGAGGAACTAAAGGTTCGCAGCTTGCGGGGAAGATAAACAAGACCTTAGCTAAAGCTGCCCAGGAGCTCAACATTCCAATGGGTGTTGGGAGCCAGAGAGCGATGATAAGGAAGCCTGAGACCTGGGAAAGCTACTACGTTAGAGATGTAGCCCCCGATATTTTCCTCGTTGGCAACTTGGGTGCACCCCAGTTTTCCGAAACAATCCCAAATCGCTATGGTATTGATGAAGCCCTCAAAGCTGTCGAGACAATACAAGCTGATGCTTTGGCATTTCACATGAATCCTCTCCAAGAGAGTGTCCAACCAGAAGGAGATACCCAGTACAGGGGCGTTTTGAATGCTTTGGCCGAGCTTAAGAGTGAGTTTCCTTATCCAATAATAGCGAAGGAGACGGGCGCAGGGGTTTCTAAAGAAGTTGCTGTAAAACTTGAGAGCATTGGCATCGATGCAATAGATGTTGGAGGTCTTGGTGGGACTTCATGGAGCGGTGTGGAGTATTATAGGGCGAGGGATGAAAAGAGTAGAAACCTTGCATTTAGGTTCTGGGACTGGGGAATTCCCACGGCATTAAGTGTTGCAGAAGTTAGATATGCGACTGATCTACCAATAATAAGCACGGGGGGAATCAGAGATGGCATAATGATCGCAAAAGCCTTAGCTTTGGGAGCAAACTTAGCCGGAATTGCCTTACCCTTGCTTAAGCCTGCCGTAAAAGGAGATGTTGATGGAGTTGTAAACATACTCAGACGTTATATAGAAGAACTCAGAAATACAATGTTCCTCGTCGGTGCAAGGAATGTGGATGAGCTTAGGAAGGTGCCCCTCGTGGTTACAGGCTTTGCGAGGGAGTGGCTCGAGCAGAGGATAGAGTTATGGGAGTTTCTAAGGGAGGGGAGAAGGGTCCTTTGACTTTTCTTATATTTGCTAATGCACACATTTTTAAACCCTCCCATCAAGTATAGCATAACCCGATGGGGTTCCGCCTCATCACTTAAAGGGCCGAGGCCGACAGAAGTCCGCCTCAACACAAATTTACGGAGGAAATAAAATGATAAAAGTCTATACACTGGGCGGTTATGAGGAAGTAGGTAAAAACATGACCGCCATTGAATATGAGAACGAGGTTGTAATAATTGATATGGGAATTCGTCTTGATAGAGTTCTCATCCATGAGGATGTCAACTTTCAGCAAATGAACTCCAAGGAGCTTAGGAGATTGGGAGCAATTCCAGATGACACAGCTCTAAGGGACAAGAATGTCGTGGCAATTGCACTCTCACACGGTCATCTGGATCACATTGGGGCAATAACGAAGCTTGCACCTCATTATCCAAATGTTCCCCTCTATGGAACGCCATACACAATAAAGCTAGCCAAAAATGAAGCTAGAAGCGAGAGATATTTTGAGGTTAAGAATCCAATGTACGAGACACAATATGGAGAGATAGTTCAGGTCAGTGAGAACCTGGCTATAGAATTTGTTCAAATCACACATTCAATCCCTCAATCAGCCATGGTTGTGGTGCACACCCCCGAAGGAGCGGTGGTCTATGCGTGTGACTACAAGTTTGACAACCACAACCCTCTCGGTGAAAAACCCGATTACAAACGTTTAAAAGAACTCGGCAAAGAAGGGGTTAAAGTTTTACTTGGAGAATCCACACGCGTGGCACAGCCCACAAAGACTCCAAGCGAGACTGTGGCAAAAATGCTCCTTGAAGATTTCTTCTACTATGATGGGATGGATGCGGATGGTCTCGTGGCGACGACCTTTGCATCCCATATAGCTCGTCTTCAGGAGCTCATAGAGATAGCCAATAACATGGGGAGACAGGCTGTCCTGATAGGCCGCTCTCTCTCAAAGTACACGGGCATCGCAAAGCAGCTTGGCTTGATAAAGATGAAAGGGGCCAAAGCTGTTAGAAGTCCCGCTGCAGTTCAGAAGACTCTTAGAGAAGTGTCTCAAGCTAGGGATAAATACCTCCTAATAGTGACGGGACATCAGGGAGAGCCGGGTGCAGTTTTGACTAGAATGGCGAATGGTGAGATGTATGACCTTGGAGAGAGGGATACCGTAGTGTTCTCAGCGGGGGTTATTCCAAATCCACTGAATGTTGCTCAAAGATATGCCCTTGAAACGAAGCTTGGAATGCGGAATGTAAGACTCGTCAAGGATCTCCATGTTTCAGGGCACGCCTCTAGAGAAGATCATCGCTATTTGATTAGACTTTTAAACCCCGAAAACATAATACCAGCACATGGAGATTTCAGGATGCTCACCCATTATGCCGAGCTTGCCGAAGAGGAAGGTTATTTAATAGGTAGGGATGTATTTGTCTCAAGAAATGGGTATATGGTCAGCATCAAGGGGTGATAATATGAGATTCGATTCACTCTTCAAAGCCATGAAGGAGAAAGCCGGGATCGTTGATGGTGCCATATTTGAGCTCATCCCCGAGAATGAGCCCAAAGAGCTCTATGATGCGGCAAGGCACTATCCTCTTGCTGGCGGGAAAAGAGTAAGGCCTTTCGTTGTGCTGAGTGCAGCAGAGGCCGTGGGAGGAAAGTGGGAGGATGCATTATATGGTGCAGCTGCCGTTGAGCTCCTCCATAACTACTCCCTCGTTCATGATGACATAATGGACATGGATGAAAAGAGACGCGGAAAGCCAACGGTGCATAAGGTATGGGGCATCAACATGGCAATTCTTGCAGGCGATCTACTCTTTTCAAAGGTCTTCGAGGCGATAGCTAGGATACCAATAGAACCTTCTAAAGTCATAAGAATACTCGACTACATGGCAAAAACATCAAATGAGCTCTGTGAAGGGCAGGCAATGGATATAGAGTTCGAGACGAGGGGCGATGTTACGGTTGAGGAGTATATGAAGATGATAAGCGGTAAGACAGGGGCGTTGATAGATGCCTCTGCGACCATTGGGGCAATCATTGGAACGGACAATGAGGAGTATATACAAGCGCTCTCAAGATATGGACGAAACGTGGGAATAGCCTTCCAGATATGGGATGACGTTCTAGATTTGATAGCGGACGAAGAGAAACTCGGAAAGCCGGTTGGAAGCGACATAAGAAAGGGTAAGAGGACGATGATAGTGGCCCATTTCCTTGAGCATGCGAGTGAAGAGGACAAAAAAGAGTTCTTCAAGGTCTTTGGAAAATATGCGGGTGATGTAAAGGGAGAAGGAGTTATAAATGAAGATATTCAAGAGGAAGTTAAAAAGGCAATAAATCTCCTTAAAAAGTACGGAAGCATTGACTATGCTGCAAAGCTCGCCAAAAATTTAGCCAATGAAGCGAAGGAAGCCCTCAAAGTGCTCCCAGAGAGTGAAGCAAGAAAGAACTTAGAGCTCTTGGCGGACTTCATTGTCGAGAGGGAGTATTAGGGTTTAGCTAAAAGCCATCCCACCGGCGGATGCTCCGCTCCTCCCTTCCACTTTTCATATGCTCTATCCCAGCGTTCTAGGAGTTCAACACGCTTTTTCTCATCCTTTATCTGTTCTACATATTTCCTAGGGATATAAGCTAAGTAGTGAGGTAAGCTGGGCTCGAAGGTTCCACTTTTGATGATATGCCCACGGCTTTCTCCACCAGCTCCTCCAGCTTTTCCAACGGAGGATAATGCAGGTTATCCTTTTTCCCGAAGAGGGCTTCAAAGAAACTTTGCCTGCGCAAAGTTTCATCAAAGTTTGCTGATGTGAAGCCAGTCCTCAGGTAAAGGGGGCTCGTTTCGGAGCGGGATTTTTGAGAGAACCTCTTTCTTAAACTTTTCTTCATTGATGAACATTGAAAACACCACTGTTCATTAAAAACGTCTCCCTTAAGTCTTTTTCGGAGAAAAAGATTTATAAGATGGGGTCGAATTAATGACAGGTTAAAAATCTTTAAG
>QMUB01000133.1 GCA_003663695.1 Thermococci archaeon
CCTGTTTCCTCTGCCTTTGCCTTCAAGATCTTGCTGCCAAATGTTGCCAATTTCCCGGTTATACTTATGGTTGTTTTGTAATGCACTTCCGTTTTAGTATGCGAGACTTCATTGAACTCTACCATTGTCTCGTGGTGAAATTCCCCTAACTTCCCAGCAATCCCCTTTGCTGCTCCTCTCCCCTTCGCTTTAAGATGTTTAGGAGGAGCTACCTCCACAAGGGTTGTCTCAAAATCAAACTTGACGGCCACAGGACCAACCTTCGCTTTGATTAAGCTTTTGTATGTATTTTCATTCACCCGTTCAATTTTTTCACAACCCGGAACACATGAAATAAGATTTTCGGGATTGGCGACAAGGTAATCCCACACGTCTTGTATCGGTGCCTCTATAGAGAACCTTTCTTCAATTTCCATTTTACCCCTCCAACTTCCGTCCTTTCTGTTCCTTAAGGGCTTTTAGGACTTTTTCCTTAGTCAACGGGAGATCCAATGCGATCCCAAGGGCATCAAAAACCGCATTCGCTATCGCAGGCGCAGTACCAGAGGTAGTCCCCTCACCACATTCCTTAGCCCCGAAAGGCCCGTTAGGATCGTCAGTTACAACATGTATCACCTCTATCTTTGGAGTCTCCGGAGCTCTTGGGACGGTGTAATCGATCAGATTAGGGTTAAGCATCCTTCCAGTATCATCATACTTTATTTCTTCACACAACCCACCTCCTAGCGCCATAACCACAGCTCCTTCAAGTTGCCCCTCAACTAACCGTGGATTTATGGGAAAACCGGCATCATGCGCATATATTACTCTTTCAACCTTGATTTCCCCCGTCTCTTCGTCTACTTCCACCTCAGCAGCTTGAGCACCAAAGCTATAATTAGGAGCGTAGTTACCTACTCCAGTAATGTAAAAGTTTGATTCTGGCAAAGGCGGCTGGTAAACTCCACTTGCCACCAATTCCTGACCTCTCCTGTCCTCATAAATTTGCCTTATAGCGTCTTTGAAAGAAATCTTCTTCTCGGGGTCTCTCTTGCTGAAGATTATCCCTTCTTTACAATCGAGCTCATCGTGTCCCACACCTATCTTCCCTGCGACAAGTTCGAGTAACTTCCTTTTCAAGGAAGAAGCAGCTGCCCTTACGGCATTACCGCCATGAACGGTGCCTTTGCTTGAAAAAGTCCCCGCATCCGGCGGGCAAAGATCCGTATCAGCAGACACGATCTTTACATCCTCCAACTTAACGCCGAGCTCCTCTGCGGCAATTTGGCACATCACAGTATCAGAACCTTGACCTATATCCGCTAAGCCTGTGTATATTATTACTTCTCCTAAGTGCGTTATCCTTAACATACACGCAGAGGTATATTTCCCGGGAGGATCAAGAAGAGAAACGACGGTACCTGACCCAAATCCACAAATGCTTATCCCAATGCCTTTTCCCGGTGGTAATTTACCTTTCTTTTCTTTCCATCCTACTCGCTCTACTACTTTCTCTATGGCTTCTCTGAGACCACAAGTAGTAACCTTAAGCCCATTGGGAGTTACGTAATTTGGACCTATTACATTTTTTAACCGTAGATCTACGGGATCCATCCCGATATCGTTGGCAAGCCTGTCCATATGAGTCTCCTGCGCAAAAAGCGTTTCTCTCGCTGCATAGCCCCTAAGGGCCCCGCTTATAGGTTTATTGGTAAAGACCCTCTTTATGTCAAACCTGAAGTTCTCCTGCTTGTAGGGTAGAGTCAGCCAAATACTAGAAAGATAGTTTACTCCGGCCCCTATCGGGCTATCATATGCTCCACCATCTATTAAGATATCAATATCTTTCGCTACTATTGAACCATCTTTTCGTACCCCTGTCTTTAACTTGATGATCATGGGCTGACTCAAACGCGTAATGGTGAACTCTTCTTCTCTTGTAAGCACCAGCTTTACCGGCCTTCCTGTCTTTATAGCTAATAAGGCCGCGCAGATATCGTTCGGAAAGAGCTCAAGAATAGGAAGGTGGGCTACTCCGGCCATTTTCCCACCAAATCCGCTTCCTACATAAGGCTTAATTACCCTGATCCTCGATTCCTCCCATCCCAATGTCCTCGCTAAGACCGCTCGCAGGATGAATGGAGCTTGATGCGAGCTCCAAAGGGTCAGCTTCCCAGAAACCGGATCGTACTTTGCCACGGTCCCTCGCGGTTCCATACATACATGCGCCATAGGGGGGATATAGCAGGTGTCTTCTCTAACATAATAGGCCTCTTCAAGCCCCTTAGCCACATCTCCGAACTCGTGCCTAAAACGAGTGCCTACATTGTCCTTTTTCCCTTCATGCAACAATGGAGCCCCTTCCTTCAGCGCCTCCTCGGGCGAAAATACCGCTGGCAGTTCCTCATATTCAACCTCAATGAGATCCAAAGCCTCTAAAGCAATATCTTTATCAATTGCTGCAACTGCTGCAACTGGTTCGTTTACATAACGAACCTTCTTTACACTGAGAACACAATTCCTGTCCCATCTATCCAAATCCTCGCCCCTCCTCTTGAAAAAGGCTTCTGCTGCATCTTTCCCGGTTATCACCGCCTTAACTCCGGGGAGTTTTAAGGCCTTGCTCACGTCGATATTTACAATCTTGGCATGCGCATACGGACTCTTAAGTATCGCAGCATGCAGCATATCTGGAAAAGAGATATCGTCCACATATACTGCCCTGCCAGTGACCTTTTCAAAGCCTTCGACTCTGCGGACACTTTGCCCTACTGTCACGTATCTGTCTCGCATGGCGTCCTCCTCGGAGGTTATCCTCCTGGCGCTATTGCACCAATGGTAATTTCATCTCCTGCTTTCACAGGATAATCCATTTCATCAGGATATAGACCGTTCCCCCATCTTGGTTTTTTGAGGCTGTGCAACAGCTCGCATCGTCTTCCCTCCCTTTGCCTACGTCATGGATATGCCGTATTAATTGGGCCGGCAGCAAGCATATCTTCGATTTCCTTTTCAGAAAGGGCATATCTAAGAAGGAATTCTTCATCCGATACATTTGGGCCTATTCCCATTTGTTGGCGAATCTCCTTTAGCGTTGGTTGGGGAAATTCCCTTCCAAAAATCTCTTTAGCCTTGGGTGCATTGGCTATTTTGTCTAACACATCCGGATCAATAGGTGCCGGAGGTTTCCCATACCATCCTGCCGCATATTCTATGACGCCTTCGGGTATTACTTTATATCTTTCGCCGGTAATGACGTTATAACTCGCCTGGGCCCCCACAAATTGAGAGAATGGGGTTACCATTATTGGGTATCCGAGTTCTTGCCTTACTTTAACCACTTCTTCTAAAACCCGCTCCATTAAGTCCTCCTTTCCCAGCTCAGCGAGCTGCCGTCTTAGGGTCGACATCATCCCACCGGGCACTTGATGCTGATAATAAAAATAGTCATACTCAGGAATCGCTCCCTTAGGACGGTTTTCTTGTTCTGCAATGAACTCTAAACGTCTTGAAATTTCGTGCAACGCTTCCCCATCCAGTTCAGCCGAATAACCCATATATCGGAGGTTTCTCATTATATTGAACACGGAGGGGTGAGAGGTTCCATAAGCAAGAGGAGGAATTGCAGTATGTACTGTCCTAATCCCCTGCTTTACGGCTTCTAAAAGACACAACGGAGCTAACCCCGTATTGCAGTGGCAATGAATTTCTACTGGCTTACCTAAGGAGTTTTTTAAGACTGCGGGCACGAGTGTTCGAACCCTCTCAGGGGTAAGTAATCCCCCTTGATCTTTTATATAGAGCCTGTCTACGTGAGGGGACTCTGCAATCCTTCGGGCCGTTTCTGCATAAAACTCGTCGGTGTGGACCGGGCTTACCGTATATGACAAAGCCACTACTACTTCCTCAAAGCCAGCCTCTTTAGCCCACCGGGCGGCCTTGTGAAGAAAGTCCACTTCATGCATGCCATCCACTATCCATGTGCTCCTTAATCCACATCTTGCCGCTACCTTTGCTACCAGCTCGTTTATACAATCTGGCATGCGTTTAAAAGCTATGAATCGCCTAAATGTCCCGCCATACCTAAGAGGGGTTTTTGTAATCGATTTGCGGATAAGCCGAATTTTCTCCCATGGGTTTTCCTTATGGTAGGTGACTGCTATCTTAAAAAGGACACCAACTATTATTTCAATAGCTTTAAAACCGACACGGTCCAAAAGCGGAGCCAACCACAGTATCTGCGCTGTCTTGAATCCAGTTCCTCCCCACAAACTCTGATTGCCATCCCTTAAGGTGACATCCACAAACTCTATTTTCTCTGACATTTAGTCTCTCCGTTCCTTAACTTTCTGAAATATCTCCTCAAAATTGTTCACTAACGCCTCTGCGAATTCATGGTCTTCTAAATTGCAATCTATCTCCTTAATCTCAACCTTGGGATTATTTAAATGTTTCCTAAACTCCTCTATGAAAACCTTATCTTCCACAGGATCAAAAAGAACGCTTCCCTCCCTATCTAAGGAACACCATCCTCTTAGTGGGAAAAGGAAGACTGTCGGACC
>QMUB01000134.1 GCA_003663695.1 Thermococci archaeon
GGACCAGAAAGGCCTTCTTGTGATCCCCCTCCTTGAGGTAGAGGTGGGCCAGGAAGAAGGGGGGGAGAGGGTTATCGGGATCCTCCCTCATGGCCTCCTGAAGGAGCTCCTCCGCCTCCTCCCTTCTGCCCAGATCCCGGTAGAGGTTGGCCAGGTGACAGACCAGCGCCGTCCTCCAGACCCTCTCCCTCTGCCAAGTGGGGTCCTTGAGCAGCAGCTCCGCATAATGGGCGCTCCTCTCCTTATTGCCCAGGAGGTTATAGGTCATGCTCAGGTGCCACAGTACGGTTGAGTCGGTGGGGTCTTCGGCCAGGGCCGTAAGGAGCATCTTCAGGTTCCGCCTCCCCTTCCGCTCCATCTCCTCCTTGCGGCTGTAACCCCGGTGAAGGATCCTCAGGTCATAATCGACGATGGGGACCTTGAGGGCCTGGAGGCTTTCGACGACGCTCTCGTGGATCCTGCGGATGAAGCGCACCCCGGGGAGGCGGGGAAACACCCGGAGCTGATAGCAGAACTCGTTGAGGAAGTCCCCTCCTTCTTTGGGGCTTTCGAGGATGAACTTGTAGGCCGTGGGCCGTTCGGGGAGGTCCTTCTTCCACTCGAGGAAACGTTCCCTCTCCTCTTCGGGGATCACGTCATCGGCGTCAAGCCACAGGATGTAATCCCCTGTGGCGTGCCTTAATGACTCGTTCCTTGCAGCGGCGAAGTCGTTGATCCACCTGAAGGGGTAGACCTTGGCCCCAAACTCCCTGGCGACTTCAGGGGTGCGGTCCTCGGAGCCGGTATCCACCACGATGATCTCATCCACCAACCCCTGTACGCTTTCGAGGCATAAGGGGAGGTCTCTCTCTTCATCCCTCACTATCATGCAGAGGGAAAGCCTCATGGCCTCGCCTCCTCGAACCCCGTCCTTCCCCCTTTCATCAGCCCCTCCATCTGGCGCAGGGCCTCTTCCATCTCCTCGTCCCGATGCCTCTGGAGGTAGCTCTGGTACACCTCGTAGGCATCCTGAAGCCTCCCCATCCCGGCCATGATCTGTCCGCAGTTCCAGACCACGTCCCTGTCCTCGGGGTCAAGCTCCATCGCCCTCTGGAGGTGTTCAAGGGCCTCCTTCAATTGTCCCTTTTGCCAGTAAATAGATGACAGGTCGTTGTGGACAAGGACAGAGTTCGGATCTTCCTCAAGGGCCTTCTTAAAGTTAACCTCAGCACTTTCTATATTCCCCTTTCTGAACTCCTCTTCTCCCTTTCGGCAAAGCTCCTCCACAAGCCTCTCCCTTTTCCTCCCTTCCGCTAAACGCTTATAGTAAAGCCCTAAGGCCAAGTTGAGGAAATTATCGAGGACATCATCTCCTTCAGGAGCGTAAATCAATCTCCCTTTTAATTCGGCAAACTTTTCCTCCAGGGTCCCATGCATCTCCTTATTCCTTACGATCGCTGTCTTTTTGATTATTTCGTCTATTTTTTCGAACTCAAGGCCACTTCTTCCCCTTTTCCCATAAATAAAATCTTCCACACCCTGAGCAAAGGCGAACCTCAACCTTCTGTCATGTCTGATTTGGGGAAAGAATGAATTCCTGAGCAGATCAAAACTGACGAGCATCGATTGAGGATAACGTTTGTGGGCAAAAAGCAAACGATTTCTCGTCGCATAATATACGCTCAAAGGGGTCTTCAGCCATTCACCTATTGAGGACCCACCCTTATGGTAAATCTTGGAAAAAGGAACGTAATAGTTTTGCCACCCGGCTTCAAATGCCCGAACGGCAAAATCGTTATCTTCAAAATAGAGGAAATAATCCTCATCTAAAAGACCAACCTTTTCGACCACTTCTCTTCGTATAAATAGACTACAACCCGTTATAGCAGCAGCTATTTTGGCTTCCTCTTCGTCAGTATCTTCCATCCCGGCTGGATCTATCCTTTCTCCGTTGTATTGAACTTTTTTTCGATCAAAAAAACAATAAACCTTTGAACAACACAGGCCTGCTTTTGGATTGAAGGTCGCAAATTTCACCAGTTCATGGAGAGCGTCATCCTCCACCACTGCATCATTATTTAGTAGCCAGAAATATTCTGCTCCACACTCCAAGGCATATCTCATCCCCACATTGTTCGCTCCAGCAAAGCCTGCATTATTTTCGTTCTCGATGAGAACTATCTCTCGATTAAAGGCTTCTTCAGGATAGATAAAGTTTTTCGCATCACAATGGATAACTGTACCTCTCTGTTCTTCTTCTATTGCTTTTATCAGTTCTTCTGTTTCTTTCATTCCAGCTCCGTTAACTATCACAATTATTTGGTAGTTTTTGTAAATGCTTCGCTTTAGAGAGGATAAGCATTCTAATGTATCCCTGATTCCTTTGTAATGAACGACTATTACAGAAACTCGTGCATCTAAGGAAGGCCTTCTGTCTTTGTCTTCATTTTTATTAAGAATTTCAAACATCTCTTTTAACTTGAGAGTGACAACCTCTGGTGTAAACATTTTTTGGACATGCAGCACCCCATTTTCCCTGAGGTTTTTCCACAATCTTTCATCGGTGTATACTCTCACTACAGCAGAAGCAAACGCATCCGCATCATCTGCAATAATCACATGGACTCCATCTTCCAGGTCCATGCCTTCAGCTCCCACAGAAGTGGTCACAACAGGCAAACCATGGCTTAAGGCTTCTCCAATTTTTCCTTTCATTCCAGCACCGTATCTCAAGGGGGCGACAAAAACCTTCGCCTTTTCCATATATGGTTCTAAGTCCGGAACATAGCCCGTAACGGCTACATTTTCGTTCTCCAATTCCCTTATTGGTGGAGGGGGATTGCTGCCGACGATGTATAGCTTTATATCTTTAAGTTCTTTAACGACCTTCGGGAATACCTCTTGGCAGAAAAATCTCATGGCATCTACATTAGGTGAATGATTGAAATTGCCAATAAATAGAAGCCCCTCCCGTTTTTCGAAGGGTGATTTTGTAGGCCGCACAGCATGAATATTGGGGACAACGAAGACCTTTTCCTCCTTTATGCTGCCATTTGATTCATTTAAGAGCACCTTTTTGTCATTTTCGGTAATGGCTATAACACCATCTGCTTTAGAATAAACCTCGATCTCTTTCGCCCTCGTCGTCATTGCTTTTTCTGCAAGGTAAGGGTCGTTGAGAATCTCCGCCTCTCTCATTTCCCTAAGAAAATGGACATCTACCGAGTCAACTATTGTTTTGGTATGGGGAGAAAACCGTCTTATAAGGGGCAAAATCTTATCCGCAAGGTAGTAGAAAGATATGATAGCAAACGTAAAATCCCTATATTTAAAGAATCGATACCAGTCAATTTCGTTTAAATGATGGCTGAGGAACGTCTCTATACCCAATTCCTCCAGAATCCCCTTATATTTGCTCACCTCTGTCATTTCTGCGATGCTGAGGAAAGTTATGTTGAAACCGAGTCCTCTGAGGATCTTTAGGATCTGGAGCAATCTGTTACTGCCAGAGGCTCTATCGAAAACGGGCAAAAAGGGATCCACTACCAATATTCGGGGCACTGAGGGGGCCTGTGCGAGGTTGACCAACCTCAGACGCACATTTCTGTTCGCTGTGGTAGGAGGAGAGCCAGTGACATGATAAGGCTCTCCTTGAACCTTCAGCTCATCTTTCCATTTTTCAACGAATTTCTTTCTGTTGATCTCTTGAAATCTTTTAAACCCCTGATGAGGATCCTTGCTCGCCGTCGCCCCTTCGAAATGGACAATCTCACATCTGGGGCAATAAACTACTTTATAACCCAATTTTCTCAAGGTGAAACATAAATCTGTGTCCTCATAATAGGCCGGAGAGTACCTTTCATCAAAACCGCCGATTTCCCAAAAAACATCTTTTCTCACTAACAAACAAGCACCGGAACAATAATCCACTTCATAACTTTCACTATAAATATCCCTTTTGGGATCATCAAACCGTCCAAAGTTCCACCCTGTGCCATCGTTGAAAATAATCCCCCCAGCCTCCTGAAGTTTCCCATTAGGATATATGAGCTTTGCCCCCACAGCGCCTATCTTTCCATCCTTCTCGACCTCTGTTATAAGGGCGTTTAACCAGCCGCTACGGGGAAGAGTATCGTTGTTCAAAAATACCAAGTATTCCCCTGCGGCAATTTTCGCTCCCATATTGCAAGCCTTGGTGAATCCCATGTTTTCCTCGGTGTGTATAACTTTCGTATTGGAATACAGTTGACTGAATTTGTTCAAAAATTCTTTTGTACCATCAGTTGAGGCATTGTTGATGACGATAAGCTCAAAAAGCTCATGGGGCGTTATTTTATAAAGAATATCAAGACACTGTTTAGTATAATTGAGTCGATTGAAAACGGGCATAATAATGGAGCACTTAGGTGCCCGAGAAAAAGTAAAGGGAATGGCTCTCTCAGAATTTATCAAAGATTGGAAGTACTGTTCGTTACGCAGGTTACGGGCATGTCTCTCCACACCGTAATGCGGAAAAAGGCTTCTTAGCAGGAGAATA
>QMUB01000135.1 GCA_003663695.1 Thermococci archaeon
AGGAGGAGGGTTCAAAACCAATAGTGGCTGCCGCCGTGGAGGTCGGAAAAGGAAGAATCGTGGCATATGGATCAAGCAAAGCCCTAAGCGATGCATACTATGAGCACTACATAGATTCCAACTGGCCCTTCGTCAAGGGAGTTCTCCTGTGGCTGGTCAAGCAGGGCTGACCTTTTTTCTTTTATTTTGCCCCATACTGTTAGGATAATTGTGGCATGGGTGTAATTTCTCTTTTAGGCATCATCATAAGCTCTAACAGTATCTTTGCCCCAAGCGATAGCCTAATAAGCCCTTCTGAATATTCTCTTTAGGTGGTGGATGTGAAGGTGTACAACACTCTGACGAGGGAAAAGGAGGTATTTGTGCCTTTAAGAGAGGGCGAGGTTAGAATGTATGTATGTGGCCCAACGGTTTACGATTACACTCATCTGGGGCATGCAAGAACCTATGTGGCTTTCGATGTTATCCGGAGATACCTCGAGCATAAGGGGTACTCCGTGCTGATGGTTATGAACTTCACGGACATAGATGATAAGATCATCAGAAGGGCAAATGAGACTGGTGAGGATCCAAAAGAGCTTGCCAACAGATTTTTGAAATTCTTCCTTGAGGATATGGAGGCATTAAAGGTTAAGCCCGCCGATGTTTATCCCCGTGTTACGGAGCACATTCAGGAGATTATAGACTTCGTGAAGAAGCTTGAGGAGAAAGGATATGCATACGAGGGAAATGATGGTGTATATTTTGAAGTCAGAAAATTTGAGGACTATGGAAAGCTTGGAAAGATAAACCTTGAGGAGCTCAAAAAGGGAGCCCGTGTTGAACCGGGGGAGGGAAAGAGAAACCCTGAGGATTTTGTCCTCTGGAAGAAGGCAAAGCCCGGCGAGCCCAAATGGGATAGCCCCTGGGGCGAGGGGAGGCCGGGATGGCACATAGAGTGCTCCACGATGAGCACCAAATATCTGGGGGAGCAGTTCGACATTCACGGAGGAGGAAATGATTTGATATTCCCCCATCACGAGAACGAAATTGCCCAGACGGAAGCATGCACCGGAAAGAAGCCGTGGGTTAGGTACTGGCTCCATACAGGTTTCGTCATGGTTCGGGGCGAGAAGATGAGTAAAAGCCTCGGAAACTTCGTTACCATAAGGGAGCTTTTGGAGAGGTACTCACCGGAAGTTCTGAGATTTTTTGTGCTCCAGAGGCACTACCGCTCACCTCTTGACTACACGGAGGAGGGAATCCAGCATGCAAAAAACAACCTTGAGCGCCTTTACCATGCTATTGAAAATCTCAGGATAGCCCTTGAAAAAGCGGAAATGCCCTTTAAATGGGGTGAGGAGGAATTTGAACTCTATGAGAGCATAAGAAGTGCAGGGAAAAGGTTCCATGAAGCTATGGACGATGATTTCAACACTGCCGAAGCCATGAAGCCCATATTTGAGGTTGCAAATGCTGTGAATGCCTATATAACAAAAGTAGAGAAGCCGAAGGCGAGTGTCCTGAGGAAAGCCCTTGAATTCTTCCGCATGATCGGGGAGGTTTTCGGTCTCTTTGAGGGGTACTTCAAAGAGGAAGGTGAGAGCAGGGAAGAGGAGCTTATAGAGCTTTTAATCCAGGTTAGAAGTGAGCTCAGGAAGCAGAGGAACTTTGCTCTGGCAGATGAGATAAGGGCGAAGCTTAGGGAAATGGGAATACAGCTTGAGGACGGCCCTCAGGGCACGATTTGGAAAAGAATCAACGTTTAATCTTTTTTAAATTTTAACTTTTAACTTAAAATTTTAAAAGAACAGTTAAGAATTTAGAAGAGCAAAAGGGAATCAGATGACTTCCCCAAAAGCGAACTTTCTCTTGACGCTGTTTATAACGATTTCAACTTCATCTCCAACCTTGGTGTTTGGAACGAAGATCACAAAACCCTTAACCCTTGCAATTCCATCTCCACTGTTTCCAAGACTCTCAATCTTTACGGTATATCTTTCACCGACCTTAACAGGGGCGGTGCTACCAAACCTATCTCTATCTCCATACATTTCCAACAAACTCCTTTAATTTTTGCACCCTTCCAAAGCTCTTCAGAAGAGCACGTGTTCTAGTATGCCCGTGAGTTTATAAATCTTTGGGTGGAAGAACTTTTATTTCCTGGCATTTTTAGAAAATCCAGCCTACGAAAACAGTTAAATAGAAAATAAAAGCCTAAATATCTATTCCAGCGATGAATATTCTCTTCGTCTTCCCGGGTTTTTGAGGCAATCCCTTTCTAACTTCATCGATAGGAACGGCTTCTATTACAAGTTCGGCCTGTTTGCTGTCCTCCACCTCGTATCTAACGGGGTTATTCCCTTCATATATCCTCTCCCTGATTTCCTCCTCTATTCCGCTGGGCTTTCTTCCCTCATAACCCACCCTGATTACCGCTTTGGGTCTCGGGTTTTTCCTTGAGAGCGGGTAGTACAGCATCACAAAGTCCTTCAGGAAGGGATATTCAAAGACTATGCTCATGACCTGATCAAGGAATAGCTTTGCCCCCGCCAGGCTTACAACGTCCTTGATTCTTATTATGTTCTTTATCTTGCCATTTTCAACTCTTGCTAAATCTCCTATGGCATAGTTGAATATCGGGAGTCCGGTGAGCTCTCCCTCCATCATAACCTTCGTTATATGGACGTCGTAATACTCACCTTCATTGGGCGTTAGGGTCAGGATGGAGTGGGGCATCTTAAATTCGCCCGTTTTCCCTTTCTTGACGACCCGATATGCCGGTGCACCATCCTCGGAGCAGCCATAGGCGTCGATTATTGTGGCGTTTGGGAAGTTCTCAAGGGTTGCCTGTGCCATTTCGTCCGTCAGGGTTTCGCCGCCCACAAGAATCAGTCTTACATCCTCCCTCATCCCTTCGGGGAGCATGAACCCGAGGTTGTATGCCGTTGTTGTTAAGCAGAAAAACCATGTGGGGGATATCTCTTCGAGCTCTCTTATTAGGAGTTCTTTCATTCTCAGGAGCTGCAATGGCATTTGGACATATCTGACTCTCGGCATCATGATCTCAAAGGCACCAAAACCCATCATTCCAGAGGCAGAGGGCAGAGGCGGGAAAAATGACGCTATTACATCTCCATCCTCCACATATTCCTCCACCCATGGATCAAACTGCCTTGCGAGTCTTTTTTTATCATCCATCGTGAAGGGAATTAGTTTGGATTTTCCAGTTGTTCCGCTCGTTTTGAGTATCGTGTGAAAAACGCTCTTATTTTTAATATAACTTGGCCACACTTCCTCTATATTGTAGAGGTCTTTAGGTGTAATCCTTGTATTTTTCATTGATAGGAGTAGTTCCTCAACCGAAAAGCTCTCAACACTCTCATTAAAGCGCTTTCTCCAGAATTCGCTTGTCTCCACGGCTTTTTTGATCGTGTATTTCAGTTCTCCTTCTCTCCATTTAAGCGGCTCACCAAACAGCATCACCCTTTGCAAAATATCACCCCAAATAAATACGCGTTACTTGGATAAAAGGATTTTGGATAAAGAAAAACTTTTAAGAACAAACTTCCTCATTTATAGCATGGAATATGATGAAGTTGAGAGGCGTTTTAATAAAAGTTTGAATGAGGAGGATGTTCTGCTTTATCTGAGGGATACCTTTGAATTTCACATGAAGAACACTCCCTACTGGATGGAGAGGCGCTGTGATCTGGATGAGATATTTAACGGAACATTTGAGGATGTTCTCTCCAACATCTTCAAAAACTTGACCATTGACCCACAGTTGCTGAGACATTCTTGGAATTCCTTTCTTCCGAAAGGCTATAGGGGTAGAGTGAGGTTTTATCAGTCCTCGGGAACAACGGGACATAGAAAGATAGTCCCCTGGGATGAGAGGTATCTGGACTTCCTTCTCCCTTACCTCAAAAGAGGTCTTGATTCTTTATACGGCTTGGACAGGCTCTATAAGGATCATGCTCCGAGAGCTCTCCTCCATGGTCCCTACGGATGGTATCAGGAGGAGATGAGCAGGTTGGTATGGGCATACGGGGGAATCCTCTATTTCATAGGGACTGAAACCGATGGTCTCAAGGAAGTGCTTGAAAAGGAACCTAAAAAAGCCTTTGAAAGACTTGATCCTTTGGTAAGATACACAGAGAGGGTTCTGGAAAATGACACCATTAACCTCGTTAGAACTTCCCACCAGCTTCTTGATTTCTTCCTACCCCACCGGGGTGATTTGGAAGTTATAATGCTCAGCGGTGTTGGAATAAGTGGGGAAAAGCTCTCCGAAATAGAGAGCACTTTCGAAAATGCCCGGATAATCCCTCTCTACGGTAACTTTGCCTTTGGAGATGCCATTGGGCTTCATAAGGAAGATGAAATCCGCTATTATCCCAATTCCCCATTCACGATAGTGATTCCGCTGGCTGGTGATGGGGTGGTAGGTTATGGGGAGGAAGGCAAAATGGGATTGATAGTAGCGAGACCCGAGATCCTGGTGGTTATGGTGGAGGATGAGATTATAAGGAGG
>QMUB01000136.1 GCA_003663695.1 Thermococci archaeon
CTCAAAAAATACGAGCGTTATGAGCTCAGAAGAAGCAGAATCCATGCTTACAATCCGGAATGCATAGACGCAAAAGCCGGTGATAAGGTTTTAATTGCGGAGACAAGGCCATTGAGCAAAACAAAGAACTTTGTTGTCGTTGCCATTACACAAAAAGCTGAGGAGAGGTGAGCTAGATGGCGAAGAAAGGTGCGGGTGCTACGAGAGGTTTAAGCCCGGTTAGACCAACTAGGGCATTGCCGGTTGGTGCTTATTTGAAGTGCGCTGACAATTCAGGTGCTAAAATCCTCCAAATCATTGGTGTCGTTGGATACAAGGGTACGAGAAGAAGGCTGGCAAGTGCAGGCGTTGGAGATATGGTAATAGCGAGAGTCAAGAAGGGAAGGCCCGACATAAGGCACCAAGTTGTTAGAGCGGTCATAGTCAGGCAGAGAAAGGAATACAAGCGCTTGGATGGGATGAGGGTTAAATTTGAGGATAATGCAGCGGTTGTTGTTACCCCCGAGGGCGTTCCAAGGGGGACCGAAATTAGAGGTGCAGTTGCAAGGGAAGCCGCTGAGAAGTGGGTTAGATTGGGAAGTATAGCGAGCACGATACTGTGAGGTGAGAGTGATGAGGATTAAGAGTAAGCAGCCAAAGAAGCAGAGGAAGTTTTTGTATAATGCTCCTCTTCACCTGAGGCAGAAGATAATGAGCGCCCCTCTTTCAGAGGATCTCAGAAAGAAATATGGCATTAAGAACATGCCAGTCAGAACAGGGGACAAGGTCAAGATAATGAGGGGAGACTTCAGGGGACATGAAGGAAAAGTCGTGAAAGTCGACTTAAAGAGATACAGGATTAACATAGAAGGAGCTACTCAAAAGAAGGTCAATGGAACTGAGGTTTTCTATCCAGTACACCCCTCAAACGTTATGATAGTTGAACTTAATCTTGAAGATGAGAGGAGAGAGAAAATAATTGAGAGGAGGGCTTGAATATGGCGAAGAAAGGTGCTAGGAGACACCTTAAGAGATTGGCGGCTCCAACTCAGTGGTATATTGAGCGCAAGAAGTATAAATGGGCTGTGAGACCAACTCCCGGTCCCCATAACATGAGGACATCAATTCCCTTGATTTACATAATTAGAGACTATCTGGGTTATGCTAAAACAGGTAAAGAAGTCAAGAAGATACTCAATGAGGGCAAAGTCCTTGTGGACGGTAAAGTCAGGAGGGACTACCGCTTCCCCGTGGGTATCATGGATGTGGTTTCAATCCCCGAGATAGGAGAGCACTACAGAGTATTCCCAAACAGGCTTGGAAAGCTCATCCTCCACAAGATAAGCGAAGAAGAAGCCAAGATCAAGCCGTTGAAAATATACAACAAGCGCATGGTTAAAGGGGGCAACCTGCAGCTGAATCTTCATGACGGAAGCAACCACCTGATCAGGCTCAGCTCACTCACAGATGAGACGAAGGATGCATTCCACACCTACGACACGCTTCTCATAAAGGTGCCGGAGAGAGAAATAGTCGAGGTTATCCCCTTTGAGGTTGGCGCCTACGTTTTCGTTACCCAGGGTAAGAACGTTGCAAGGAAGGGTAAGGTAGTAGAGGTAAGGCGCTTCCCAATGGGATGGCCAGATGTCGTTACAGTCGAGGACGAGGAAGGAGAGCTCTTTGATACATTGAAAGAATACACAATTGTTATTGGAAAAGAGTCTCCAAAGATTTCATTACCATGAGGTGAAGCGAGATGAAGGAAGCTATATTGAAGGACTGGGAAGCTCATCCAATGAGGAAGCCCAAAGTGGCTAAGGTTACAATCAACATTGGGGTTGGAGAGAGCGGAGAGCGCCTAACCAAGGCTGAGAAGATGCTCGAAGCCCTGGTCGGCCAGAAGCCCATTAGGAGGAGGGCCAAGCAAACCAACAGGGACTTTGGAATCAGGCGTGGTGAGCCCATCGCTGTTAAGGTTACCCTTAGGGGTGAGAAGGCAGAGAAAATGTTGAAGAAGCTTCTTGCGGCTGTTGACAACAGGATAAAGGCTTCAAGCTTCGACGAGCACGGAAATCTGTGCTTTGGGATAAAGGAACACATAAACATACCCGGTGTTGAATACGACCCGGAGATCGGTATATTTGGCATGGACGTCTGCGTTACACTGGAGAGACCAGGTTTCAGGATTGCAAAGAGGAGAAGGAGAAGGCACCACATCCCAACGAGGCACAAGCTTACAAAAGATGAGGGAATAGTCTTCATGGAAGAGGAGTTTGGTGTGCAGATTGTGGAGGGATGATAGATGGCTAAGGCTGATTACAACAAGCGCAAAGTTAGGAAGTTTGGTAAGGGTGCGAGAAGATGTGTTAGATGCGGGCAGTACGGCCCCGTTATTAGGATACAGGGTTTGATGCTGTGCAGGCACTGCTTTAGAGAGATGGCTCCCAAGTTGGGCTTTAAGAAGTACGAGTGAGGTGGTAAAAGATGACTTTACTTGACCCTTTGGCAAATGCATTGTCACATATTACGAACAGCGAGAAGGTTGGTAAGAGGGAGGTTTACCTTAAGCCAGCCTCAAAGCTCATAGGAGAAGTGCTTAGAGTTATGCAGCAGAACGGATACATAGGTGAGTTTGAATTTATCGATGATGGAAGGGCCGGAATTTACAGGGTAGAGCTCAGAGGAAAGATCAATAGAACAGGTGCCATAAAGCCGAGATTCCCTGTCAAAGCTATGGAATATGAAAAGTGGGAGAAGCGCTTTTTGCCAGCATTCGACTTCGGTCTGCTGATAGTCTCAACATCCCAAGGCGTTATGACTCATAAAGAAGCCAGGGAGAAGGGCATTGGTGGAAGGTTGATAGCCTACGTCTACTGAGGTGAGAAAGATGCCAGTTGATGCATGGGTAAGGGAAGAGGTTGAGATTCCAGAGGGAGTAAACGTTGAAGTTAGCGGTAATCTTGTGAAGGTTAAAGGCCCGAAGGGGGAGCTGGAGAGAGTGTTTGACTATCCGGGCGTTAAAATCCTTGAGGAAGATGGCAAGATAGTAATTTACAAGGAGTTCCCGAGGAGAAAGGACATCGCAATCGCAAGGACGTACAAGGCCCACATAAACAACATGATTAAAGGCGTTATGGAAGGCTTCCAATACAAGCTTAAAGCGGTTTACAGCCACTTCCCAATGACCATAAAGGTCCAAGGGGACATGGTTGTGATTGAAAACTTCCTTGGTGAGAATGCTCCAAGAAAAGCCAAGATACTTCCGGGTGTTACGGTTAAGGTTCATGGACAGGAGATAACGGTGGAAGGAATAGACAAGGAAGCCGTGGGTCAGACAGCAGCGAACATTGAGCAGGCAACAAAAGTCAGATACAGGGATAGAAGGGTCTTCCAAGATGGTATCTACATCGTTGATAAGGGTGGTAAACCTATAAAGTTCTGAGGTGAGAGCAATGGAGAAAGCGAGACTCTTAAAATTGAGGGCTAACATCAAGAGGAAGAAGCCTGACTTTTACAGGCAGGAATGGTGGAGGTACCCAAGGTTTAAGAACAACCTCAAATGGCGCAGACCAAAGGGAATAGATAGCAAGATGAGGATGAGGTGGAAGGGCAAGCCAGAGGTCGTCAGCATTGGATGGCGCTCACCAAAGCTAGTTCGCGGTCTGCACCCGAGTGGATATGAGGATGTTCTGGTGCACAACCTCAAGGAGCTTGAAGCATTGGATCCAACAAGGCAGGCAGCAAGAATCGCCGCGGCTGTGGGAAAAAGGAAGAGAGCGCTGATAATTGAGAGAGCTAAAGAATTAGGGATTAAAGTATTGAATGCGAGGGTGTGATGGACATGCTTAAGATGCAAAGGAGAATTGCTGCCGAGATTTTAAAATGTGGCGAGAACAGGGTCTGGATTGACCCTGAGAGGATTGAGGATGTTGAAGCGGCAATTACAAGGGAGGATATTAGAAGGCTCATAGGTGAGGGAGTTATCAAAAAGAAGGCGATAAAGGGGCAGAGCACCTACAGGGCTAAGCTTAGAAAGGAAGCAAAGAAGAAGGGAAGACACAGGGGGCACGGCAGCAGGAAGGGTAAGAAGACCGCAAGGATGGGCAAGAAGGAGAAGTGGATGATGACCATAAGAGCCCTCAGGAAGGAGCTCAAGAAGCTCAGAGAAGAGGGTAAGCTTGACGCACACACATACCGTCGTTTGTATATTAGGGCTAAAGGTGGACAGTTCAAGACAAAGCACCAGCTTTATCTGTTCATGGAAGAGAGAGGGATATTGAAGAGGTGATATGAATGGCTCATGGACCGAGATATAGAGTTCCCTTCAGGAGGAGGAGGGAAGGTAAGACTAACTATCACAAGAGGCTTGCATTACTTAAATCTGGCAAGCCAAGATTGGTTGTGAGAAAAACCCTGAATCATCACATAGCTCAGATTGTGATTTACGATCCAAATGGGGACAAAACACTCGTTTCAGCACACACAAGGGAGCTGGTAAGAGACTTTGGATGGAAGGGGCAC
>QMUB01000137.1 GCA_003663695.1 Thermococci archaeon
AATTCTCCCGCTTGCAATTATTAGATCTCCCTTTGTAACGGGCCTGCCAAGGAGATTGTTCTTCACGAGATCTCCGGGAAGCTGGATTAGAACGCCCCTCTGGGCAGGAGCAAGTGTAACCTTTCTGGCTTCCTTAACCTCGGCTCTCTTAAGGGTGATAAAATCGCCTATGCTGACTCCCGCATTCTTTCTTATGTAGCCGTCAATCCTTACTATATCTATGCCCCTATCGTCGGGATGTGGATTAGCCACTATTGCCGCCGTAACCTTCTCTCCATGGAGTTCCACTATATCCCCCGGCTCAACGCCGAGCTGTCTCTGGAATTTCCTATCAAACCTCGCTATTCCCCTTCCAACGTCCCTCTTGAGAGCCTCAGCAACTCTAAGCTTTATCTCCTCCTTGAGATCTTCCCTACCAAATATCATTCCTCATCACCTTTGATCCTCTTTTTATGAACTTTAATAGCTTCCTCCAAACTCATATTGCCCTTGGCAACTTCACGGGCGAGTTCGGAGGGAATCGTTATTTTACCACCACTAAGCTGTCTGCTCCTGCTTTTTATATGCTCAATCTCTCTCTTGCTGGGTTCTTTAACTTTCAGCAGTTCCTTTATTTTAACCTCTCTTCCATCCCTTAAAGCGATATTGATTGATGCAACTATATCCTGAACTTGGGAAATCTCGGCCCCTCCTATCTTTGGAGTCGTCCCCCTCTCATCGATGAGGAGCACGGTATAGTCATCACCCAAAACTTCAGCCAGTGCCTTTAAAGTTAGCACCCGATGCCTCCTTGCACCATGGCCTATTTTAATCTTTGCCCCGGGATACTTCTCCAAGAGCTCTAGGATTATTTCGATATCGGTGGGGCTCTTTAGGTGATATACTTCAATAATCCGGTGATCTCCAACCACTGAAACACCGGGCCTTTCCCCGGGATCTATCGCGATGTAAATATTTTTAAAACGCTTTCTACCTTCGAGTTTAGCCAGAACCTCATCTATAAAGTTCTCATCCCTAACGATAATCTTTGTGGGGAAATCTATCCTCTCATAATCTCCCTCACTTGTCAGAATAACTTCAACATCGAAGGGTATTTTCTCTTCAAGCGTCAGGCTGTCAAAGGGTATTCTGTACTCCTTGAGAACCTTTGAGGCGAGGTAATAAACCCGGGCATCCGACGTCATTATGGCAACTCTCATGATTTCTGCTATGCATTGAAGTTAAAAAAGTTGCTTGCCATTGGGCCAAGAGTTGGTCTGTGAAAGCTGGTGAGTTTAAGGATAATCTGCCATTTTGATGCCCCACGTAGTATATTAGTGTATTATTGGGGCGCTACCATTGTTACCTTGACAGTATCAAAAGTTGTGCGGCAATATTTATAAATTTCAAACTGAAGGTACCATAGGGGATATACATGCAGCCTCCAAAGAAAAAGAAGAAAGAAGAGGAATATGAGGAATACTGGGAAGAAGATGAAGAATGGGAAGAGGAGGATTTTTTGGAGGAGGAATGGGAGGACGAAGACTGGGAGGATGAGTGGGAAGAGGATGAGGAATGGTGATCAGTTCTTCCATGGCACCTCTGTTTTTATCTTCCACATTCCCAGCAGCTTTCTGGAACCCCATGTAGCCTGAACTTCAAATGCCACCACCATGCTTGGATAAATATCGATCAAATTAAAGGAATTTCCAAAGGGATTTCTATGGAGTTCCCAGCTTATCGAGCCGGCGTTTATTATGGGTGTATTCTCAACCTTTATGCCCACCGCATTCCCCCCATGGCCCGTTAAAACCAGATCCGCTGCATGGGAAGCAAGAATTTTCAGGACATTCCCCCCATCCTCAAGAAATCCAAGCTCTCTGCTTCTTGGTATCGGGATTACGTTATGGTGCATTACGACCGTGGTGAACTTTTCCATATATTCCTCCAGAAGAGTTGTGAGCACCCTCTGTCCTATCCTTCCCAAAACTCCAATTGGCGTTTCATACTGGGCGGTCATTATGGGTATAAAAACAAAGTGGTTGCCAACCTCCATGATTTGAGGCTCTCCAAAATACTCCTTGAAGAGATCATAGCCCAGATATGTTATATCGTTGTGACCGGGTATTATAATCTTCTCGGCTTTAATTTTCTCATAAAACTCCAGCGCCCTTTCATAGTACCGCTCTATTCCATAATCAACTATATCACCACAGTGGACAACCAGATCCGGTTTATATCTTTCATTTATTGCCTTTATTGCATTTTCCAAAACCCTCTTTCTGAAATAAATCCTATCAGATACATTGCTTTCACTGATCTGGATTATTCTAAAGAGCCGCTCCCCCTTTGGTATAAAAATCCTCTGCTTCGGAATCTTAAAGTCCCTGCTAACCTTGTCCCCGGTTACCTTTTTTATGGTAACTTTAACTTTACCATCTTCATACACCTTTATTATGTTGTAGCTGTTCACATCGCCTTTTCTAGTCTTCCTACAGGAAGTGCATCCTGCGTTTGCCACGATCAAGTGCTCTATCTTGTAAACATTGGGCACGTGCTTATGTCCGCATACATATAGGTTCACATCATGCTTTAAAAGCAAGTCCAAGACATCCCCTGCATTGAAGAGAACATTCCTCTCCCTTCCCGTGTCGGGGAGGGGAACCAAGTGATGATGTGCCGCCACAATTTTAAACTTCTTGCTCGAATACTCTTCAAGCTTCTCCTTTAGCCACTTGAACTTATACCCACCAACCCTACCGTCGCTTAAGTCGGGGATTGTGGAATCAAGCCATATTACAACGAGATCCTTCCTCTCATACACCCCGTACAGAGGCCCCACATACTTTTCAAAGAGCTCATATCCCACGTTTCTGGAGTCGTGATTTCCGGGGAGGACGATTAGAGGTTTCTGTATCTTCTTTAAAGCATAATTTGCGTGTTCATATTCTTCCCTGAGCCCCTGATTTGTAACATCCCCTGTGTGTATGACAAAATCAAAATCGGTTGTATTTATCTCATTCACAATCAAATCATAGGGGTAGCCTTTGAACGCACTCTCCGGAGTTATATGGGTATCACTGATGTGAGCTATCTTTATCATCCCGATCACTCTCTGGCAATTGCCGTCTCGAGCTTTCTCCGGTTGGCCTCTAAAAGATCGCTCAAGGAGAATATGCCGATTATTTGGTTGTCATCCTCTACCAGAATATGCTTTATCCTGTGCTCTGCCATAACCTTTAGAACATCCTTGAGGGGCGTGTTTGAGTTCACGGTTATTAGCTCCTTGCTCATTATCTCCTTCACAGGAGTGCTGTAGGGCAGACCCGGAACCACGACACGCCTTATGATGTCACTCTTCGTGAAAAAACCTATAACCCTCTTGTCCTCAAAGACGACCAAAGAACCGATATCAAAGTTCACCATGATCCTGCATGCTTCTTGAACAGAATCTTCGGGTGTTACCCCGAGGAGCTTTTTTACCATATAAACCTTTATTGGAGCATCCTCTTCCATAACCTCACCAACGGAGAGATATGTGGCTAATGTTTAATAACGCTTTCTTTCTTGGTTAATGTAAAGAGATATATTGAGAGCACCAAAAACATTATAAAGCTCCGTGAGTTTTTTTAAAATGCCAATATCTGTTGGTGGTGTCTGAATTGGAAGGAAATAGATTTGGTGATAGGAAGTTTGGAGACAGACCGAGGAGGAGGTTTGGTCCTCAACCCCCAGTGAAAGTTGGCGAAAGGTATAGGGTTAAGATTGAAAGTATGGGAAAAGGCGGAGATGGCATAGCAAGGATTAAAGGGTTTGTGATTTTTGTTCCTAAAACAAATGTGGGGGATGAAGTGGAAATTGTTATAAACTCCGTAAAGCAGAAGTTCGCTTTTGGAGAAGTAGTCGGGTGAAAACCCATTTCCTTCTTTCTCTTCATTGTGAGCCCTCCATATTGGAATTCACCATTAAAGGAGGTATTTTTGAGAAGTGCGAGGAGATGCTTATTTTTAGAAAAATTTATATTCTAAAATGCTCAAAAAGCTATGTGAGCGTATTAAATTAAGAGGGTGTGTTTAATGGTAGTTATTGTCGTTACAGGAAGGGGCGGGGCAGGAAAAACAACGACTACCGCCAACTTGGGTACCTATTTTGCCCAGAGGGAGTATAGAACCCTTTTGATAGATGGTGATTTGTACCTGCCTAATCTTGGATTTCACTTCTCCATTGAGAATGTTAAATATACCGTTCATTCAGTTCTAAAAGACGTGAAACTAAACCCTGATTGGGCAGTGTATAAACATCCTGACTCTGGAGTCTTCGTGATGCCGGGAAGCACAAACCTCCAAGACGTTCTCGGAATCTCCACCGCAAAGCTAAAGGACATAGTGGATGAGATGAGATACAAATTTGGTGTCGTTTTTGTCGATTCTCCAACCGGAATCCCCTTTGATACACTGCCGACCTTTGAAATCGCGGG
>QMUB01000138.1 GCA_003663695.1 Thermococci archaeon
AGGGAGGTATAACTCTCCCGTATTACCTCTCCATATGTCTCCTTGGATGCAGCGGCTTCTTGAACACTGTTAATCTTGCCCTTGAGAATATCTGCATAGAGCTTGTTTGTGAGCGCGCTATCCAGCCCATATACTGTCTGGATTATCGTTGCAGCAGCGAAAAAATCGCTCATTATACCTCCTTTGACCATTTTTATTGGATCCAGACCCGCCGGTTTCCTATCCTCTATTCTTATCACCGTGTCAAAGATTTCCCTTGAAAACTTTCCCCGGGTGTCAAAGAATATCAATCCATAGTCCTTTTCTAGGAATTTCCCTCCCACATATGCCAGAAAGTTGGATGGATCGTCATCGATCCCAAAGACTTTTAGAGTTCTGCCATGATAAACCGGGTCATAGTAAATGGTCTGCTCTTCGGTTTTTAATATATCCACAGCCAGTCTGCTGTACTTCATAAGTTTCACCAGATTATTTTACATTTCTCATGTATAAATGTCTTCCCTTAGGATACCGTTAGAAGGAGAATGTCATCCACACAATTGCCAGCACACCACAATTACCCTAACAACCTCCCCTTGGAGGCGAAAATGCTTTAAGTTTGCAAAAATATGTTGGAATATGCTGAGTGTTGAAAATGTGAGCAAGGAATGGAAGGAATTCAGGCTCAGGAACATAAGCTTTGAAGTCGAAGGAGGAGACTACTTCATAATCCTCGGGCCAAGCGGAGCAGGGAAGACGCTCCTTCTCGAGGTCATTGCGGGTATTTTTACCCCTGATGAAGGCAGGATTCTAATGGAAGGTGTTGATATAACCGATTTTCCTCCCGAGAAGAGGGGATTAGCATATATTCCTCAGAACTATGCTCTTTTCCCCCACCTAACAGTTTTTGACAATATTGCATATGGTCTTAAGCTACGAAAAGTGCCGGGAGAGGAAATTAAAAGGCGGGTGAAGGAGCTGGCTGAAATCCTTGGAATTTCTCACCTCCTTCACAGGAAGCCAAAAACTTTAAGCGGTGGGGAAGCACAGAGGGTTGCGATAGGGAGGGCCCTTATCCTGAATCCGAAGCTTCTCCTCTTAGATGAGCCCTTTGCAAACCTTGATGTTCAGAGCAGGAGCAAGTTAATACAGGAGATGAAGCGCTGGAGAAAAGAGCTGAAAATTACGGCACTTCATGTCACGCATTCATTTGAGGAAGCCGTTAGTCTTGGAGATAGGATTGGGGTCATGCTCAATGGTAGTTTGATTCAGGTGGGAAGCATCAAAGAGGTCTTTGGAAAGCCCAAAAACGAGAAAGTTGCCCAATTCTTGGGTTTCGAGAATATAATCGAAGGTGAAGCAAGCGGCAGGGTTTTAAAGGCAAATGGCGTGCTGATAGAACTTCCTAGAGAAACTAGGGGAAGAGTTAGAGTGGGGATAAGACCCGAAGATATAGTAATTTCAAAGGAAGCATTGAAAAGCTCTGCTAGAAATGAATTTAAAGCCGAGATTAAGGCAATTGAAGATCTGGGAGCTCTTGTCAGGCTCACCCTTAAAATAGGAAATCTTGAGCTCAGGGCATTTATCACACGTTCCTCCCTCGTGGAGCTGGGGATTGAGGAGGGAAAGGATGTTTATGTGAGCTTTAAGGCAACTGCAGTCCATGTGTTTTAATGCATTCATGTGTTCTTTAATGCATTTTTTTGATTTTCGATGGTATTAACTTTACATATAGCAAGGCTTTTATATCCATGAGGAATTCTTCATAGATGGTGAGGGATGTGAGAAAGCTCACACTGGCTGAAGCGAGTGCAATCCTTGTCGGAACTCAGATTGGTGCAGGTGTGTTAGGCTTGCCATATGCACTAAAAGATGAGGGGGTTTTATTAGGGGTTTTAATTGTCATTATCACCGGCTTGTTAACTCTCCTAACCGCTCTCTTTGTCCTTGAAGTGGCAGCGCAGAGTGGAGGAGGAAGCCTCTCAAAGCTTGCTGAGAAGCATCTGGGAAAAGCTGGTGGAATTTTAATGTTTTTGAGCATCTCCGTGCTTGCCTACGGGGCACTGATAGCCTACATAGCGGGAAGTGCGGATATTCTTTCCTCCCTCTTTGGTTTGAACCCAAAGATAGGTGCCCTCCTCTTCTGGTTGCTTATGAGTACTGTTATTTTGATGGGGCTTAAGGCATCGGGAGAGGCAGAGCTCCTCCTAAATTTCATTCTCCTGGGGGCGCTGGCATTTTCAATCATTCTCATGATGCCTAAGGTTAATGTTTCAAATCTGAGTTATTTGAATAGCTCTGCAATCACGAGGAGTATTGGAGTCGCTGTTTTTGCATATGTCAGCCATATGGTGGTTCCTGAAATGCTCAAGGGGCTTGAAGATATTAGAAAAACTACAAGAGCTCTTTTTATAGGATATATCCTCCCAATGATGTTTTATGCATTTTTTGTCTTTGCATTTGTGGGAGCACTGGGTTTAGACACGCCTGAGCTCGCAACATCTGCTTTGGAAAGGTTTTATGGTGGACTTGGGAGAATGCTGGGACTTTTGCTACCTCTTGCCGCGATATGTACAAGTTATATAGGGATAGGACTTTCCCAGATGGATAACATAAAAGAGGTGTTTAGGATAGATAAAGGAAAAGCGTGGCTTTTAACAGTTGTTCCTCCCCTTTTGTTCTACTTTTTGGGAATGGAAAGTTTTGTAAGTGCTCTCTGGATAGCAGGGACATTTGGTGGATTATTGTATGCAGGAGTACTCCCTACGTTAATGTATCTGAAAATAAAAAGAACATGCGAGGAGCTTCATCTGCCCTTACATCATAGCTTTGCATACCTCTCAGGGTTATTATTCCTTCTAGTCCTTGTTTATTCAATATTCTCCATGGTTTAATCTTCAAGCCAGATCTCGAGTCTTTGCTTTCCTTTTCCGATACTTGAGCGCTTCAGCTTTTTGATGTGCCCTATTTCATTTATGTCCCTCACATGCGTTCCACCACAGGGGAGGACCTCAAAATCCCTTATCTGCGTCATTCTCTTCTCTCCTTCCCACCATATCTTCATCTCACCGCCTTCATCTACAAGGCGGTTAAAGAGCTCTATCATCTGCTCCTTGAACTTGTTGAGGTTTTCGGGGTAAACTATGTCGTATCTGCCCTTTTCCACGCTCATTCCGCTTCCATAAAGTTCCCATGTTCCTTTCCCAAGAACCTCGTTGAGCACGTGATCCATGAGATGCATTGAGGAGTGTATGCGCATGAGTTTGTAGCGATACTCCCAGTCTATTTTGAGCTCTACTTCCTCTCCAACTTTAAACTTGCTTGGGTCTTCAACAACATGCCATACGTCTCCCTCTTCGTCCTTGTACACGTCCAAAACCTTCACGCCATTTATTGTTCCTTCATCGTGAGGCTGTCCTCCTCCCGTTGGATAGAAAATTGTTTGATCCAAAAGGAGTGCGTTCTCTTTTATATCGACAATCTTTGCTCTAGCTTCCTTCAAATATGTGTCTTCATAGTAAAGCTTCCTCGTCATTTTATTCACCAAAAAAATTCTGAACGTTTAGATATAAATCACTATCGAAAATAAAAGAGGGAAGAATCACTTCCTCTTCCTGAGGCCAATTAAGGGTAGAAGAGCAAATCCCAATATTATTCCAGGACCGCATACGCCTGCTTTTTTGCTCTCTAAAGAATAACCTACTACCACCTGATCCGGTATGTCACTCATCAGCTTTTCAAAATCCTCCCTTGGAGTCCCGTATCTCAAGAATACTGTGCTTTCAAGCACGAGCTTGTTGCCTTCCTGGGTCACCTTTAAAACAACCCTGTTGCCATTGAGTTCTTTGTTTATCTCTTGGGGAACTTCAACGAACTTCCCATTTTCCGGAAGTATGAACTCAACCCTGGCTGTTTGGTTTACTTGGTCTGTTAGTCTCCCTTCGAAGTTCATGCCCTTCAATCCAAGCGTTGGGTTGTAAGGATACTCATATATGTCGGTGTCGTTCTTTTTTGTGTAGTTCTCGAGAGCCCAGTAGCTGTCTATCTCGAGAGGGTTGCTCGTGTTTTCGAGACCCAGGATCTTAACACTTCCATCTCTCACTTTGATGCCCTGCTGGGCGTATTGGTTGATCGTGTTTTGCTTTATCATCTGGGTTGCATTTTCGACTCCGAGCTGCATTATCTGAAGTCTCAGGTAAAAGAGATAATCCGCTGGACTCAAATATTTCTCAGTGTTGTTGAGCTCTATGTAATCGTCATGGACGGTTATCCTTGACGTCCTTATAGCCTTCCACTCGGAGAATACTTCATTTCCTTTAATGCCTTTGTATGTGATCTTCGGGATTGTGATGTTGCTGAAAATCGTTTGAAGGTTTTCCCTGCTCTCGTTTGCAGCGATTTTAATGTATGAGTGTAT
>QMUB01000139.1 GCA_003663695.1 Thermococci archaeon
GAAACAGGGTTATCTTGGCATTTGAGAGCGTGACATTCAATGAGCCCGTGGCTTTTTATCAGCTCTACAAGACCAATCAAAACACGGATGAACATCTCACTTTCAAGCGAATTGGAGAGCTTAAGCTCTACGATAGCGCAATTGTTAGAGGCATGATTTCTAAGGCATACTGGGAAAAGGGAAGACATGTTTTCTTCGAACTTGAAGACGGGACGGGAAGGATAAGAGTAGCCGCCTTTGAACCAACCAAGGGCTTTAGAAGGTACGTGAGGAAGCTCATTAAAGGCGATGAAATAATCGCTGCAGGAGGAATTAAAGAGCATGATGGAGTTTTAACACTTAACCTCGAGAAATTTTACCCCCTAACGCTTGCACCGAAGATTAAATACCAAAAGCCGAAATGTCCAAAATGCGGCGGTACCATGAAGAGCAAGGGAGATTATTTAAAATGCAAACGCTGCGGCTATAGGATGCCCAAGAAGCTTATCCCTATCGAAGTGCCGAGAGATTTAGAGAAAAAGATATACGAAGTTCCTCCCGATGCAAGGAAGCACCTATCAAGGCCACTGGTATTGCCTTTGGGAGAAGAGAAGATTCTGGATGTCTTCAACCTCTGAAAGAGCTTTCTTTTATAGGGACACTGCTAGATAATTAAACTAACACCAATGACGTGCTTGGCAACGGTATAGTTCTAGTCTCTTTTACGAGATCTTTTAATATGAAGCGAACTCCTTTTATACTCTCCCTCCCACTCTCTACAGGTGAGAAAATGGGGAATATAAAAAAGACGCTTTCGCTCTTTGCAATAATTCTTATGGTGGCATCCACCCTTGGATATGCCGGCTTTTCTTACTTTGCATCTTCAAAGGGACATAGCTACAGGGGAAAGCTCGAGCTCAAGCCACGTTCTGCCACATATTACGAGCTCCTGAGTGATTCGAACCTGAAAGGGACAATCTCAAGCTCCTCTCCAATAATCGTTTACATTTTGGATGATGAGGGTTTGGAGAAGCTCAAAACTGGAGAGTCCGGAACTCCATACAAATTTTGGAAAGGCCAGAGCATAGAGATAAATGAGAAAATCCCCAAGGGAAATTATTATCTGGTAATTATAAACACGGGCTATGCGGATACTGAAGTTATGATATCACTCGAGAACAAAAGGTAGCCTTTATAAGCTCTTAAGTCCTTTTACCTCTGGTGGGGTCATGGAAGAGTTCATCAAGCGCGTGGACTTCAGTGATATGGAGAGAAAAGCCGCTATTAGAGAGAGTATAGAAAAGATAAACAGCAAAATCAGCAGACTCCAAGTGGAAATTCAAAAAATCGAGGTCGTTAACCCCTGCCTTGTAATTCTTTCGATCACTTCTATCCTGATGGTCTTTACCCTTCACGATTCTAGGTCTCTCTGGTGGACATTTTTACCTTTTTTGGCTTCTCTATCCTTCAATCCCAGAGATGACCCTTATTTGAACATGTATTCATGGAGTGCTCTCAGATCCCTCAGCTCTTTGATAATTCTAGCCGATTTGGTGGTGCTCTTCAACTTCCTTCAGTTCTCTACTAAAGCCATTGATCTCTTTATGTGGACTCTCTTTCTCCTTGTGCATGCTGGAGCGTTCATCCTCTCACTCAAAGCCTCCGATAGTGTTGAAATTCAAAGAAAACTTGGAAGAAGAACACACTTCATAATAACTCTTGCTTCGTTTATTCCAAGTCTCATTGCCATCCGCTTTAGGGTGAGCTACTATCCTCTCATAATCGGGATCGCTTACTCCATCCTTTACTTCCTCCTTCTGGAGCATCAGAGCAGAATTACGACCAAAGAAGAGCTTTTGAATGCTGTGGAAAGTCTTATAAATGCCAGAGAAAGAGGGGTTATGGATAATTTTGAGCCACGTTTCTTAGGTTTTACGGAAGTTAGGGTTTTGGGCATTTTTACCATCCTGGTTCCTAGGTAAAAGGCTTTGTTTAACCAAGCTTTTTTATTTGCATTTCCTAATTTGTTATAGGTGGTGATATGGGATTCTTAAAGGTTGTTCATCTGGAGGAAGCTCTTAATGTAATTGCTTCATTTAACTTGGAACCTCAAATAGAAGAGGTAGCACTTGAGAATGCCCTAGGAAGGATTCTAGCGGAAGATGTGGAAGCACCTATAGATGTTCCTCCCTTTGACAGGGCAACGGTTGATGGATATGCTTTAAAGAGCGATGACACATGGGGGGCAAATGAGAGTGAACCGGTTCGTTTAAAGCTTGTAGGACAGATAAATGCGGGGGACATCCCAAGTTTCAAGCTCAAGAAGGGAGAAGCAGTGGGGATCTCAACTGGAGCTCCATTGCCGGAAGGAGCCGATGCCGTTGCAATGCTTGAGGAAGTCGATGTTGAGGGAGACGAGGTTCTTATTTACAAGCCATACTATCCTCAAGCTGGGGTTATGAAGGCTGGGAGCGATATCCCAAAGGGCAAAAAAGTTCTGGAGGCTCCAAAAAAGCTCACATTCAAGGATACCGCCCTCCTATCGGCGCTGGGCTTTCAAAGGGTTAAAGTCTTCAGGAAGCCGAAAGTGGCAATTGTAAGCACAGGAAACGAGGTTATTCTCCCCGGAGAAGCCTTGGATAAAGGGAAGATTTATGATATAAATGGGAGAGCCATAAGCGACGCCATAAGGGAAATTGGGGGAGAGGCATTCTTTTTGGGGATAGCGAGGGATGACGAGGAGAGCCTCAGAGAAAAAATCTTTGAAGGGCTCAAATGTGATATGGTAATACTATCCGGAGGGGCTTCCGCAGGTGTCAGGGATTTAACGAGCTCCATAATAGAGGAGCATGGAGAAGTCTACGTGCATGGTATAGCAATACAACCGGGAAAGCCCACTATAATAGGACAGATAGACGGAAAGCCCGTATTCGGACTCCCCGGATATCCCACTTCATGCCTCACTAATTTCACCCTCCTGATAGCCCCACTCTTAAGAAGGTTGCTGGGACTGAAGGAGGAGCCCAATAAGGTGAAGAAAAAACTTGCACATAAAATTTTCTCGGTTAAAGGAAGACGTCAGTTCCTTCCTGTGAGGGTTGAAGGAGAAAAAGCCATACCAATTTTAAAGGGCAGCGGTGCCGTGACGAGCTTCGTGGATGCCGATGGGTTTATAGAGATTCCCGAGACGGTTGAGATATTGGAGGAAGGAGAAGAGGTGGAGGTCTTCACCTTCTGAGGTGGTGGTATGAGGATAGCTGCAATTACAGACATTCACGGGAAGGTCGGGAAGGCTGAGAAGCTCGTGGAGAGGCTTGAGGAGGAAGATTTTGACCTCCTTCTGATAGCTGGCGATATAACCAATTTTCAGGGGAGAGGAAAAGCCTCTGAGATACTTGACATCTTAGAGAGAGTGGGAAAACCCATGTTCTCAATAATGGGGAACTGTGATGGTAGGGATGTTCTGGATCTGCTGGAGGAGAAGGGGATATCCCTTCATGATAAGAGGCTGGAGTTCGGTGGAACGGGGTTTGTTGGATTTGGAGGGTCAAACAAGACGCCCTTCTCCACAATATGGGAGTTCGATGACAGAGAGCTTCTGAAGAGCCTGATGAGAAACTACAGGGAAGGTGATGTGCTCTTAGTCCACACCCCTCCCTATGGAACGAAGGTGGATAGAATATATACCGGGAGGCACGTTGGGAGCAAAGGTCTCCGGAGGTTTATAGAGGAGAAGCAACCGCCCCTGGTTATATGTGGGCACATACATGAGGCGAGGGGGGTGGATGAGATAGGAAGAACACTCGTGGTGAATCCCGGTCCTCTCTTTAGGAGTTATTATGCCATGATTTACCTAGATGAAGCTGGAGAGATCGAGATAAGCCTTGAAAGGGTGTGAGAGGGCTTCCATGAGCAGCTCATATGAGGATGGACCCCGGGAAGAACGCCCAAAAGCTTAGAGAAGCGTGCAAAAAGGTAAATCGGGGCAAGGGGAGAGTGTTTTACTCCCTGATTTCCTCCACATCCCCATTCCCCGGGGGTAGAATGGCCATCAAGTCCTCTTCGCTCACCTTGTAGCCCCACTTCTCCAGAATATGTTTGAGCTTCTTCACGAGCTCGCTCTTCTTCAGGCGGCCGGGCCTTATCACAATATAGCGGTTCGTGTGAGCTTTTACGGCATCAACGGGCCCGCACATTGGTAATTCCTCATCTTCATACTTCACTATCCCAACGGCGAGCTTTAGGGGAAGTCCATGCATCCAGTTTCTCTTGCCGTATACCATAAAAGCCCCTTTACCCAAATACTCGCCGCTCGGCGCTTGCTTTGTTACTTGGCTCGGGTCTGCA
>QMUB01000140.1 GCA_003663695.1 Thermococci archaeon
GGTTCTCTACCCAATTCTCTCTTTCTCTTCTTCCTAGCGAGTATAATCTTTCCACCCGAAGGCTTCTTTAATGATCTTCCTTGCCAGATTGTCATACTCTCACCTCACCTGATGAGCTTAATCACAAGGCATATTCAAGAAGTTTGTTTATAAGCTTTACCGTTGGAGAATAAAAGGAGGGGTCAGCCCCGTATTCTCATGCTGCCCCTTCTTATTGAATAGCTCAAGCCATAGGAAGGCCAGAGCCCGGGAGGTAAGGAGTAGTAATGAAGGTTCCTCAAAATCTTCTCCGCATCCTTCCTGCTGGGAGCGACAATCTTGAGCTTTGTTCTGCTCAGCACCACCTTCCCTTTAGGAAGCTTCAAAATCAGCTCATCACCTCTGACCTCTGGGTTTGCCCTCATTAAAAGCCTTTTGAACTCCATATAGGAGTCCTCGGTTATTTTTTGCTCCAAGATTCCAGAGTCTTTTTTAAATATCTTGTTAAACCAAGAACCGCCACCAAAACTCGAGGATTCATCCTCCATAGTACTCTTCTACCTCCGAGTAAGTCTTCATATTATACCTTATCTCAAGTCCTTTTAAGCCTTTCTCATCGCTTTTTGCCGAAATGACGAGAGAGTAAAAATGTTTAAAAAGTCTCTCTTAAACTCCTACGTGATGAGTAGGAGAAGCACCAGGGTAATAAAGCCCCGCATAAGGAAGATTTTAAGCGAAACGCTGCCCAATGAGTTAGTTGATAAACTACCGAAGCGATGGGTTCAGATTGGTGATGTTTTAATCCTTCCTCTTAGGGAAGAACTCCTCCCGTATAAGTATGAGATAGCAAAAGTCTATGCTGAAGTCCTCGAGGTTAAGACCGTTCTCAGGAAAGGCTGGATTTTGGGGGAGTTTAGAGAGCCTCACTACGAGATAATTTATGGAAATGACCCAGTAACAATTCATAAGGAGAACGGCATCCTCTACAAGCTCGATGCCTCAAGAATAATGTTCTCTCCCGCCAACGTCAAGGAAAGGGTGAGGATGGCGAGTATAGCAAAGCCAAACGAACTCGTGGTAGATATGTTTGCGGGCATAGGCCATCTCTCACTGCCAATAGCAAAGCACTGTAAGGCGAAGGTAATTGCAATAGAGAAGAGCCCTTACACCTTCCGCTTTTTGGTGGAGAACATAGAGCTCAATGGGGTTCAGGATAGAATGACCGCTTACAATATTGACAACCGCGAGTTCAAGGGCGAAAACATAGCGGACAGAATTTTGATGGGATATGTTATAAGCACGCATGAGTTTATACCAAAAGCCTTGGAGATAGCGAAGGACGAAGCGGTAATCCACTACCACAACACGGTCCCCGAGCGCCTGATGCCTGAAGAACCCTTCGCAACATTCCAAAAAACAGCGAGGGAGCACGGCTACGAGGTTGAGCTTTTAGAGGAGCACGTAATAAAGCGCTATGCTCCGGGAGTCTGGCACGTCGTTCTTGATTTGAGGGTGTTTAAGAAATGAAGTGATGTGTAATCGCGGTTATTATAATGGCTATTATACAATCGTAATCTCAACAATATCCCCCTCTCTAAACTCGCCACCAATGAGCTTTATTCTCTCCTCGTTGCAGTAAAGCCCAATTCCCTTCACTTTTTGGCCATCTACAAAAATTTCAAAATCTGCATTAAAAATTCCAACATCGCTGGGAAGCCTCTCCTCTATGTAAATCTCTTTCCCAAAGATCTCAACTTTATCAAAGCTCTCAAAAACTGCCCCGTAGTGATAATGAGGCAAGCCCCCTTCGAGAGGGGCGTTTTGGAAGGTTAAAGGAGTTAAGCTTTTGCCTGCTCTTCTTAGGGGCTTTAACCAGTAGTAGTTCTCCTTTTTTTCCACAACTTCGAATCTATTTCCTTTAGCTACAGACACGAGCTTAAGGAGCTCTGGTTTAACTGGAAGCCCTCCTCTCGCCCTGTATCTGTCTATACATTCTCTCAACTCAAAGTGCGCGTGTTTATCACTCCAAGGTCTGAAGAAGCCCGAAACCACCAGCTCACCAAATTCATCACCGAGATGGATCTTTTCATTCACCTCAACATTTGGCTTAACATGAAGTACCTTTAAGCAGAAACTCTGTACTTTGAAAATAATTAGGTAATCCTCCCGGATTGGCACGTACTGGGGCGTTCTAATCTTTTTAATTTCCTCAACGACTCCTTCTTCAAAGGGGAAGAGTGCTTTCTCTCTAAAATAAACATCCACTGCGGTTCCCAGACGGTGTGGAGGGTAAGGACTGTTAAAAAAGCTGTATCTGGTATCTTTTGGTATCTCAAATCTCAATCCTCGGATTTTAGCTATCTCCATTTTCATTTCTAAGACCTCAGCGAGAAGTCGGTCATCACCCGTCAGCTCACTCTTGTTCCAATCATCGGTCATTCTAAGCTAGACACTTGGATTTATAGAGTTTGCGGAAGGCTTTTAATCTAAAGGTAGCTATTCATCTCGGCGGTGAAAATGCTTCCGGGTAAGGTTCCACCAGAAAAGCTTAAGGAGATAGTTTTCAATCATTTAGGGGCGGAGGGAGAGAGGGTTTTAATTCCCCCCCGAGTGGGCATAGACGCTTCAGCAATAGATTTTGGGGAACGCATTTTAGTTGCCACCAGCGACCCCATAACAGGCGCTTCAAAGCACATAGGATTCTACGCGGTCAATGTGAATGCAAATGATGTTGCGGTAATGGGGGCGAAACCCAAATGGTTTCTGGCAACCATTCTTCTCCCGGAATATGCCGATGAGGGGCTTTTAAGGGAGATAATGGAAGACTTGGATAGGAGTGCAAAAAAACTCGGAGTTGCAATCATAGGAGGGCATACGGAAATAACCGTTGGACTGGATAGACCCATAGTCCTCGGAACCATGCTCGGAGAAACGACGAAGGATAAACTAATCTCGGCTGCAAATGCCAGGGCAGGCGATAGGATAATTCTCACAAAAGGACTCGCTATAGAGGGAACTTCCATAATTGCAGGTGAAAGGGAGGAGGAACTTAAAAAAGAATTTGGGGTTAAATTTGTCGAGGAAGCAAAGGGATTTCTCTGGAAAATAAGTGTTGTAAAGGATGCGATGATAGCCAGCAGCATAGGTGTTCATGCAATGCATGATCCTACTGAAGGTGGCGTGGCGAACAGCCTCCACGAGATTGCCGATGCATCGAACCTTGGCTTTAGAGTATATTATGATAATATGTTAATCGCAGATGAGACGAAAAAGATATGCGAGTACTTCGATTTAAATCCCCTCGCATTGATAAGCTCCGGGGCTCTTTTAATTTCCGCTTCACCTGAAAAAGCAGGTAAAATTGTGAATGCGCTCAAAAAAGCCGGGATTGAGTCCTCTATAATCGGCGAGTTCATTGACAATCCTGAAAAGAGGGTAATTGTGAAGGAAGGAAAGGAATATCCACTGGAGCAGCCCGAGACGGATGAGGTCTGGAAGCTCTTTTAGCCGGCTTGATAGGTCTCCTCTCTCTCCTTCCATTCCTCTATCAGAGTTTGGAGGACTCCAAGACTCACTGGCCCTATTATGAGTCCCTTAAATCCAAAGGCGAGTATTCCTCCAAAGATTCCAATTAGGGCCACAATAGAGTTTATTCTTGCTCCCTGCGATATGAGCTTAGGTCTAATCGTTATGTCGGGAATAGGGGAGATTAAAGTGGCTCCATAGATTGCAAAGAGGACTCCTCCTAAGATGTGATCCTGATATAGTATCAGGTACAGGGAGCCTCCGAGCCACATGATCCATCCTCCTATGACGGGCAAGAGCTCGAGGACTATGCACAGTACCCCTGCGGCGATTGAACCCGAGACATTTGAAATTCCAAACATAATAAACCCTGCAGCGAGGAATATCCCCTTAATGGTGCTCAGGAGAAGCCATGTTCTTAGAATGGCATTCAAAGTCCTTTCCACTCTTTTTATAAGCGCTTCCCCGAGTTCTCTGTTATCTTGAGGTATAAGTTTGTAGAGCTCCATGTGAAGAAAATCCGCGTTTCTCAGGGATGTATAAAAGATTCCAAGAAACACAACTACCTGGAGGATGAAGAGGGGCAGGGATAAAGTGTAGTTTAATATGGAGCTCTGGATTCTCTGGGAAAGTGATGATGCAAAGGAGTTAATGGTCTCTCCAAGGGATAGAGGGAGCTGAGCCTTTGTTATGAATTCAAGACCCCTCGAGATGTAGATGTACAGGTATGTCAGCGTGCCCCTGAGCCAGAGGGTCACACCTATAGTAGTGCCCAC
>QMUB01000141.1 GCA_003663695.1 Thermococci archaeon
TGGTTTATTGTGTCTTTGACGTTTTTCTACCTCTACGAGCGCCTTTCAAAGGGCGAAGTTGGGGAGGAGCTTTTAAAGCTCGGGCCTCCCGTTTACCTTCTGGAAATGTTCACATTCATGATTTATGCTCCTGCAGGTGTGAAAACCCCTACAGAACTTGCATTTTTCATCGCCATCCTTATAGTTTTCTCCTTCTCCTTATATCTCCAGAAATAGGAAAGTGGTCTTTTTCTGAAGTACTATCAAAACTTAAACCTAACGCTCGCCAGCTTATCTTGAGAGTATCCAACGATGGCTTCATAAATCTAATAAAGCATAAGTCCCCCATCTAGTTGAGGGGATTCCATGAGCAAAATAAAGGTGAAGCTCATAAATTACACACCAAAACCACTGGAAACTGTAACGTGGGCGGCGCTAATAAGCTATTGGGACGAATGGGAAAGTGAAGCTTTCAAAAGGACCACAATGGAGGATGTGAAAAAGCACCTTCCTAAAGTTTTAAGCTACGGACATGAGAGCATCCTTGAACATGCCAATTTTACATTCGCAATTGAGGGAATAAGCAGGGTAGCATCACACCAGCTTGTACGCCATAGACTGGCAAGCTATACGCAGCAGAGCCAACGCTACATAAAGCTAAATATCGACGACGTCGAGGAAACTTTTGTAATTCCTGAATCAATTAAAAAAAATCCCGAACTTTATGAAAAATGGAAAGGGCTTATGAAAAAAAGCATCGAACTTTACGAGGAAAGCTACCGTAAGGGAGTGCATCAGGAGGATGCGCGCTTCATTCTCCCTCAAGCGGTTCGCACAAAAATAGTTGTCACAATGAATCTGAGGGAGCTCAAACACTTTTTGGGAGTCAGAGCCTGTGGAAGGGCACAGTGGGAAATAAGGGAAGTCGCGTGGAAAATGCTTGAAGAGATAGCAAAGAAAGAGGAGCTGACGCCGATAATAAAATGGGCCAAGCTGGGTCCAAGATGCATTAACCTCGGTTACTGCCCCGAAGGGGAATTGATGCCTCAGAACTGCTGGAAGAAGACAAAAGAGAAATGGAAAAAGCTTGCTGGAACCGATTAACTTTTCTTTTTATACTTCTGTGCTGTTGGGATAAGGGGTGGTCTCATTTTTCTTTTGAAAGCCCCGCCGCTCATGGCCGGGAGGATATCAGCCCACAATCATCCCAACGGCACCAGGGAATCTCGAATATTTTTTAAAACACCAAGAAAAATCTAGAAAAACAAAAAGAATTAGCAAAAAAGTTATTTAGAACATAAACGTGAGTAGTACCAGGTGAAAGCGGTGGAAGTAGGAGAATTGGTCAAATATCTAAAACCTGGTGAAACCGTCTTGATTAAGTATGATTCCAAAAACATGCCGGCATATGTGCTTCATTACCTGATGGAGCAGGCAAAGGAGAAGAATATGCCAGTTTTAGTCGATGATTACCTGGATACCCTCTATCTGTACAAAACACACCTAGAGCTCTCGGGATATGATACCACATCAATAGAAAGTGCCAAGGTCATAAAGGTGGGAGGAATAAAGGAAGTGGGAAGGATAGTTGAGAAGATACCACTCTCGACGGGACCTGCGCTTAAAGAGAACTATAGAAAGGCATATCAAAAAGCAAAAATAGAGGGCAAAACCCTTTTAAATCCTGTCATCGGGCTGGAGAAGTTCTTCGTCATAAGTGATTCAAAAATAGATATGCTCTCAGAAATTGAAGACATAGCCCTGTATGTGGGTGATAAAACGAGAATAGCCCTTTACTTCCTCAATGAAGATGTCCTAGGCAGCACAAAGTTCAATCCGCTTCCTCTATTGGAGTCCCTAGCCACAACTCTGATAGCGGCAAAGAGGGATGAAAGAGGGTGCCTCCTAACTGTTGTCAAGTCCATAAACCCGGAAATAGAAGGAAAGAGGTTTAGAACTTAATTCATTCTGACCTCCTCCCCGCCGTGAACGACGAGGGGTTAACCCGTTGGAACCCTTGCAAAGGGGAGGAGGTCAGGAAGCCGCGTGGGATGAAAAATAGATTGCACTCCTCAAAGAAATTGAAATCTAATCCCCAAGAATTTCCTTCAAAGTATTTTTTAATTCTTTGTAGGTTTCCTCAAGTGATTCTGGAATAATCTTCGTATCTGCTACAACCGGCATGAAATTCGTGTCCCCGTTCCATCTCGGGACTATGTGGATGTGAACGTGATCTTCTATTCCCGCTCCCGCTACCCTGCCAAGGTTTACTCCAAGGTTGAAGCCATCAGGGTTCATAGCTCTCTTTAATGCCTTGATCATAAGCTGGGAAAGCTTCATCATGTCAAGGAGCTCTTCATCAGTGAGCTCTTCCCATTTCCCAACATGCCTGTAGGGAGCTATCATAACATGGCCCGGATTGTATGGGTAGTTGTTCATTATCACAAAAGCGTGCTCGCCCCTGTACAGGATGAGCCTCTCTCTATCACGGTTCTCCTTTGGAAAATCACAGAATATGCACCCATCGTGCTTCGGTGAGCGGATATATTCTATGCGCCATGGTGCCCATATTAACTTCATGTTATTCCCTCCACTTCAATTCCCTTTCTCTTAAGCTTCTCCGTTAGCCTCTTCATCAGGTCTTCCATTATTAAGTTTACTGTTACGTCGACCTCAATATTGTCTATAATCGGAATTTTGTGCTCCTTGGCCTTCTCCACTATGAACTCCTGGATCCTTATTATCTCATCAAGATGTCTCAAATAGTACTCTGTAGGCCTCAGGCTCTGCATTCCCCGGGCATAAAAGCGCGATTTCAATGCTTCTTTACCCTCAACCCGTATTACGTACATAAAGCTCATATCATCAAGCGCTATATATCCCGGAACCAGATGAATGCCCTCAATTATCGTGTTAAAGCCCTCCTTCCTGGCCCTCTCGATGATGGCATTAATTCCAACGGCAACATGGCTCACCTGCCTTTCAAATCCGTATATCAAAGGTGAGACTTCTCTCAGAGGTGCATGTATATCCCTCCATGCAAGGAACGAGGACTCGTGGATTGTTGGCAAAAGTTCCTTGCTCACCATTTTTCTCATGACCTCTCTAATTGTGTCTGTTCCTATAACACTCCTGATCCCCAGTCTAAAGGCGAGCTCCGTTGCTATGGTTGATTTTCCAACCCCCGTTGTTCCTCCCAATAGGAGAATCATGGGGGGACCTCTCCGTCTAATCTCACTCCAGAAGATGTACCTCCTGGCCTCTTTCTTATATCCATGCTCAAGGAGCTTTTTATACGTGATCTCTCTTATTTCATTTTTAGAAACCACCTTTTTCTTCCGCTTTCTGAGCTCCTTCATAACCTCAGCGGCTATAGAATAGGCAACGCCCACATCAACCCCCGCCGATGTTATAGAGCGTGTGAGTATTCCCCGTGAGAATGGAAGCTTCATATTCTTGTCTTCCACAATTATCATGAGATCACCATGAGAGAATGGAGAAAGGATAAGATAAACCTTGCGGAATTAAAATGTCATCGTACTCCTCACAGGTGAGCCCTGGAAGTATCACCTTACGCCTTCCCCTCATGGTAAAGATGCAGGGCTTCTCCTTTTGTAATGCTTATCAAAAAAGTCAATTAACTTTCCAAACCATACCGTATAGAGCAGGAGATTCTCCCAAATGAGCGGTAAAATCTGCCAAACTCAAGCTTGAGGGTATTTAAGCCTTCTTCACGGAGAGGGGCAAACTCATCAAAAAAGAGGTTGTTGAGGGTTTCAGCCACGTTTCCTGTGTAGTATCTCTTCAAGTAAAGAAGATATCGGGGCATGCCGCCGAGAGCAGAGTAAAGCTCAACAAAATGATCAGGGGGTACATCAGCAAAGGTATTCACAAAATCATAGGCAGTCCAGAAGTCAAACGGTCTCAGCTTTATCCACTCATCAACCCTGCCAAAAAGCGGCTCCTTGTTATCCATGAAGATGCGCTTCATCATGCCAACGTATGACCCCACCGCAATGAGCATGAGATTGGAATCCCGTTTCATGTCCCACAGCTTTTGAAGGGAAGAGAAGAAAGAGGGCTTAACTGAGCGGAAGTTCTGAAACTCATCAAAGACAACGACGAGTTTTCGTTCCTTAGAAAAGTTAAGCAAAAATTCAAAGAGCTCTTCAAGGGATGAAAATTTTGGTTTAACATAGCTCGGAAGGTGTTCACCGAGAACGGTTTCTACCTCCTTCAAATATTCTTCAATCAGCATTGTTTCATCCTTCTCCCCAACAAA
>QMUB01000142.1 GCA_003663695.1 Thermococci archaeon
CGGCCCTGAAGCTTGACCATGGCCTCACCCACATTGAGCTTGCCCAGATATCTCGTCCTCTCGGCATCGAGCAGGAGCGAGTCAGCCATCATGGCCACATCGGCTCGGTGCTTCAGATTCATCGCCACCGTGCAGTAGGTATTCCCAAGAGCAGGCTTGCTTATCAGGGATGGATGCTGATCGATCAGGATCACGGCCTCGCCGAGCTCACGAATCTCCCTGAGGATTATGTCCGTCACGGCCTCCTCCCCCATGACCTCCTGCTTCTTCCTCATCAGGACATGATGAGCCTCCTCTATGATTACCGCATGCTTGAAAACCTCCTTTTCGGTCTCGCCTAACCTGTAATGGTGAAGCCACAGGAGCAGGGACTCGATTAGAAAGGTCTTGTCCGAGTTCGTAAGGGCATCCAGCTCCAGGATGACATTTTTCTCAAGAAGCTCCTCCAGAGGCATCTCGATCCTGGAATTCAGGACCTTGCCAACCTCTCCGAAGCAAAGAACCCCAACGGCCCTCATGGCTGAATCCATCCAGGCCGATTCTCGGCCCCTGGCCTGATAGTCCTCAAGCCAGTCCCTCACGTCAGCCAGAGTCGGGTAATGACCCGAGCCTTCATACACACCAAACTCCCTGTAAACCGAGTCAATGGCCTTCTGGAAAAGATAGGCCACTCCCTCCCCGAGAAAGTAGGCGTGACAAAGTATCTCTATGATCTTCTTCAACCACACCGTGGCCGGACATGACCCGGGAGGCTTAAGCGGGTTGAAGTAGAAGGGCGAAACAGCTCTCCCAACAGTGAAAACCAGAAGCCTGTCAGGGAAGACTCTAAGCAAGTCCCTGTAGTTCCTCTTCCAGTCAAAGATCATGAAGGGCTTCCCGTGCCTGAGCAGGTTCATCACGACAAGAAAGGCGACGTTGGTCTTGCCAGAGCCGGAACGGCCGAAGATCCCGACATGCTGGATCCATTCCTTCTCCCTGAGACCGAACACGCAGATCGGCTTTGACCCGTAGTAGACAGTCCCTAAGGGATACTCACCCCGGGCAATGTCCTGCGGAGGCGGTTCAAGAAGGATTTCCCTGCCCTCAAAGGTCTCCCTGAGATTCCTGGCCAGAAGAAGCCTCAGCACGGCCTCGATGTTCTTCCTGACCTTGGCATCCGCAAGGATATACTCCTGCCAGAGGATATCCATGTCCCTCTCGGCGAGGGGCTTCAGCTTCCGGAAGACATCCTCTATCTTCACGCTCTCACCGGTTTTTAGGGGGCGGGGGAGGGGGGAGGAGATAAACTCAAGGGGCGAGCATCTTCTCCAGGTTCTTCAACTCCTCACGCTCCATAATGAGGTCTCTTCTTCTCCTCACCAGAGCCGACAGGTCCTGCCAGCGCCTCACAATCTCGTCTCTCCTCTCGCGCTTATGAGCCAGGATCTCCCTCTCGAGACCGAGCCGCCTCGCATCCACGGACTCGTTCTGACCTATCTGCCAATGGTTTATCTCCTTCAATTGCTGTTCAAGGGCCACTATCTCAGAATCAATCTCCCTTAAAATCCTACGGCTTATCTGCTCCCGAACCAACATCTCTTGATCAACCTCTTTTATGGCCTCATTTAGAAGCTTTATCCTCGCTGAAAAGGTAAGAGAAACGGCATCTTTTACACTGGTTTGGAGGTCTCCTTGAGTGGTTATCTTAGATGGGTCTTGCCGAGGCTTGGAACTATTTGGCATAGGAAGTTGTAAAGGTAAATTTGAATTAAAAATTAAATGCATGTCGTGCGTTTTTGGCTCTTCAGTTTACTACCTTATTCCAAAGAAGATCTTCTAGAGCGAAAGGTAGGCGTTGAGAAATCAAAAATTGTGGCTTTTAGTTATCGTCAGCGCTACTTTTCGCTTCACATCCATACTTCTCAATAAAATATCGGAAAGACCTATTCTTAATTTTCGCCGCCTCAACGGAAAATCTCTTTAGAATTTCAGATAAAAAATCGATTCGCGATGTAAAGCGAGGAGGAATTAAGCAATTAAACTGCTCTTTTGTGATGGCTTCTGTAGAATCGAAGTGCGGAATTTTAAGCTTTTTGCTTTCATTCTGTCCCAAACCTGCCAGATACCAACTTTCTATTTCTCTTATCACAATGGCTATCCGGTCCTGATCGATGTCTCTCAACTGTTGACAAATTATTTGTTTTTTAGCAGTTACGCAAGGAGCGTTATTAATATCTTTTACGAAGATATAATCAGCCCCCATTGACTTAATGCTTTTAATGAAATTCTCAAGTTTCTCCTTTTTCATTTGTGAATACTTAATAATCTTAACAGAATGATACCTTGTTCGCAGCTTCGGTACTATTACCCAGTCGAAGAACCTTTCGTCGTCAGGACCTTCTAACCAAAGGAAGAGTCGTCTGTATTCCATAATTATCAATTCAACAGGTTTTGAACGTAGAGTTCCTCAATTCCTATCTCATTCTCCAAAAATTTCCTGATCTGCTCTTTTTCGGTTGGCCTGGAAATCGATGAGAAACCGCTATCGTCTCTGGATATGAGTAAAATATTCTCTAGGCCAGCATATTTCACTATTTCAGGATTATGAGTCGTCACGATAATCTGCTTATTTCTTGAGGCGTCTTTCATCATATCTACTACCTTGGATATGAGATAAGGATGTATGTTGCGCTCAGGCTCCTCTATAATGGTCAACGCTTTCTTTTCGAAGTAGAGAGCAATAATCAAAGCAGTGATGTTTATTGTACCATCGGAAATCATAGATGCTGGTAAATAATGTTTAAAATATTTTTCCTTCAGCTTAAAGAGTAGTGATTTATCTGCGAATTTTTCCACATCAAGGCTACTTATGAATGGGAGGAGATCGCTGACTAAATTAAATAGCTTTCTCCTTGTTTCTTTGTTTCTCGTTATATTCTTGAGGATAATTGATAAATTGCTCCCATCTTCTTCTAACTCAAGTTTTCCAGTAATCGGAGTTGCTCTTTTGGGAAGTTTTGGATCAAAGTCGTATATAGCAATATTATCCAAGATTGTTTCCATCGGCGGGAAAAAAAGTGGAATCTGAAGTAGAAGAATATTAGAGGGTATCTGTTTTCCGATTAGAAAACGGAAGATTATCTGTTCTTCTGCTAGAGATGCACTTTCAGGAGCTTGTACTTTTATCTTTCCTCCGTTGCTACGAGAAATTACGATTTGACCATGTTCCACCACTTTTCTTCTGTCTCCTCTTTTTTTCTTAGACTTTTCTATTTTGCCAAAATCACATTTGAGGGTCAGAGTTTCCTTTGCTATTCGAACTCCACCCCCTCTCCTCTTAAGCTGGAGTTCTAGATCGTACGTTATTTCATTGACTTTAATGTAAGTGGATATGCTGGTTTTTTGAACAAAAAGTCCCATAAGGCTAATAGGTTTCTTTTTCACATCAAAAACAAGTTGTAACGAAAGATTCTCTGCGGGACCAATGCTCATGTTCGCCAAGTATTCCGCTCCTCCTTGGATGGATACTGCATTATCCAATCCGTAGGTCACCATGTCTTTCAAGAATTTGAAAATCTGGATAAAATTGGATTTTCCTGAAGCGTTGGCCCCAATAATGATGTTGAAGTCTCCCAACTCCACGTCTAACTCCCTAAAACTCTTGAAATTCTTTGCCTTTATCCTTTTTATAATCACAAAATACCTCCTCTTGAGTTATTGCAAATCAAATAATAAGTTAATTTTGCCTTTTTATATTTTAAAATCTTACTAAGCAAATGCCTTTTAGACGATATCCCTCTAATTCCCTCAGCAACTTCTCTGACTCCTATATTCAAGAAGTATTGGATTTTCTCAAATTTTTGTCATGCTCCTTATGATTAAATGAGCGATTTTATGAGCCAATATATACAAGTGTCAGAGCAAGTAATTTAACCTATGCTTTAGGCCCCGAAGCGAAACCCTTAAATAGGGGGTCTCGGCCTGAGGCCTCCGACCCAATGCCCTATTTATAGGCTTTCGCTCTTTTTTTGACAAGCTCTTCTCTTTTCTGGGCAGCGGGTCTCAGGAGCTCCCGCTTCCTCGACCCGTCCCCATTGAGCCAAAAGGAATTAATAAGCGCATAGATGACGGGCGCTCTCGGGCTTTGGGGGCCTGTCGATGGCTTACGGGGGCGAGGCCTTGAAAGCGTGTAAGCAGAAAGGGCCCAGGCA
>QMUB01000143.1 GCA_003663695.1 Thermococci archaeon
AGACAATTGTTAAAGTAATCAGCGAGGTGCTCCGCGTTGCTGATGAAGTTTTTATTGCTGAAAGTCTGCCAATAGCCAAAACAAGGGGGCAAGAAGCTCATCTTGAGATGTACAACCTCAGGGAAGAGATATTCGAAGCTCTCTATGGCAGAAAAGATGATCTGCATTATTTCCCACTTGAAAAGCTGATGGAGTTTGTAGAAAGAGCTGGAGGAGAAATTAAAGAATACGGAACTTTTGAACCTAATTTACCGCACTTCTTAGCCTACATTCCAAGAGAATACGTTGAGAAAATCAGAGAAACTGAAAAACGAGAAATATTGCTAAAAAAGTGGGAGAGCGCTTATGAAAAACTCCAAAAATATGGGGAGGAGCATTCTCCAGTAGGGTGGATAAAAGCAAAAATGTAGGGACTCATCCAAGCAATCCACGCCATCTAATCAAGCCGCCAAGAAGGAATTTGTACGGCAGCTTTGGATGGTGGGGATAAACCCTCACAGCATAATGCCAGCATGGATTAGCTATGTTTCTTAGAGCATTTCCGTCATATCTGTATTTATAACGCCCATTACCTAAGGGTTCTGGTCTCTTCAGTTCAAGGATATGAGGCTTCTCAATTATATAATCCCTGACCTTTACACCATAATAAAGCTCAACTTTTACATCCTCCGGAGCAAGATTCCCAAGATTGACAATAACTTCTACCGCTTTGGCGTCCTCTGTAATTATTCTCTCAATAGTTACATTGTTCCAGTTCTTAAACACTTTCTTTTTCCAAGCTGCTATTTCTCTTGCCCAGCGGAAGTTATCTCTCACAAGCCAGATTCCATGCTCCATAGCCTTTGTGTAGAATTTCGTCATATATTCTTTGACCATCCTGTGCGTGCTGAATCTCGGTGCTATGCTTTTTATGCTCTCCTTCATCATGCTTATCCAAGCTTCCTTATTCTCATAATAAAGCGGAATTACCTCATTTTCAAGGATATCGTATAAGCTTTGAGCATCCCTTATATCATCTTCTTCGGTCTCTGGTTCTGTGGTTTCTTCCCCAATGACCCAGCCATTTCTTCCATTGTATCCCTCAACCCACCAGCCGTCATAGATGCTCAGGTTCAAGACACCGTTAAGTCCAGCTTTCATGCCGCTTGTTCCGCTTGCTTCAAGAGGTCTCCTTGGATTGTTGAGCCATACATCAACACCAGCAACCATTAAACGAGCAGAACCCATGTCATAATTTTCTATAATGATTACTTTGCCCCTGAACTCAGGCATTTGGGAAACTTCGTAAACCCTTCTTAAGAACTCCTTTCCAGCTTCATCTCTTGGATGGGCTTTTCCTGCAAAGATTATATACACAGGCCTTTTTGGATTATCCACTATTCTCTTTAAGCGCTCAAGGTCACTCAAGATTAGGGTTGCCCTCTTATATGTTGCGAACCTCCTTGCAAATCCGATTATGAGTGCATTTTCGTCTATATCTGGAAGAGGTTCGTCTATTCCCAAGCGCTCATTCCGCTGCTTTATCTTTCTCCTCAAAACTTCGATGAACTCCCTCTTCGCTTTTAGATGAGCCTTCCAGAGCTCCTCATTTGGTATCCTCTCAACTGCGTACCATATACCCTGAATATTTGGGTATTCCCTCCAGCTCTTGCCTATATACCTGTCGAAGAGCCTCTTCAGGTCTTTTTGAAGCCACGTGTGGGTGTGGACTCCATTTGTAATACCCTCGATTGGGATCTCATCCAGGGGAACACCCTTCCACAAGTCCTTCCACATCTTTTTGCTGACTTCCGCATGGAGCTTGCTGACACCATTCACATGGCTGGAGGTTCTTATGGAGAGGAGTGTCATGTTAAACTGGTCACCCTCACGACCTAGCTCCATGAATTTTTCCTTATCAAACCCCTCAAGAAACTTCTCAAGCCTCTTCTCCACTTCTTTTATTGGAAATCTATCGTGTCCAGCAGGAACGGGAGTGTGTGTGGTAAACACCGTAGTGCTCCGGACAAAGCTTAATGCTTGGAGAAAAGTCAGCCCCTCTTCCATGTACCATGCAATCCTCTGGAGGTTTGCAAAGGCAGGATGCCCCTCGTTTAGATGTATAACACCGGGTTTAATGTTCAGCGCCTTTAAAAGTCTCATCCCACCTATGCCCAGCAGTATTTCCTGTTTGATTCTCTTATCGAGCTCGGCATTGTACAGATAATCACATATCGTTCTATCATCTTTGCTGTTCTCCTTCACATCAGTGTCAAGAAGATACAGTTTAACGCGGCCTACGTTGACTTCAAATGCCCTTGCATAGACGAATCTATCTTCAATTGGAACTTCTACAAGAAGAGGTTCTCCGTTTTCTTTTAGAATTGGTTTGAGGGGCATCTCTTCGATTTTATACTCAGGAAAGACTTCAATCTGCATTCCATCCCTATCAATTTCCTGCTTGAAATAACCATGTTTGTAGAGTAACCCAATGGCAATGAAGGGGAGCCCCAAATCGCTTGCCGTCTTCACGTGATCGCCCGCTAGAATTCCTAATCCTCCCGAATAGATGGGGAGGCTTTTGCTTATCCCATATTCCATGCATAGATAGACAATTGGCTTGTCCCACTTGGGATAGTTAATCGAAAACCATGTGCTTTCGGGGGTCATATAAGAGTTAAATCGGTTCATAATTAGCTCATAGAGATTCAGAAAATCATCATCGCTTGCAAGCTCTTCAAGCCTTTCTTTAGGTGTTTCTAGAAGGAGTTTAACAGGATTTTTGTATTCGGCCCAGTTCTCTTTATCTACAACCTCCCAGAGGCGCATAGCAGTTCTTGACCATGTCCACCAGTAGTTGTATGCAAGCTCTGCGAGCCCCTTTAAATTCTCGGGAAGCTTTGATTCAATCTTACTTTCCATCACAATCACCTCTTAAACTATCCACTCATTGGGGGTGATACATTAAAAGACTTCCGCTTAACTTATTAAGGGGAAGCTTGAAAATGTTCAGGGGATTGATATGTTCGCCGAAATACTCACAATAGGGGATGAGCTTTTAAGCGGAAACACCGTGGACAGCAATTCATCCTTTATAGCTCAAAAACTCACGGAGCGCGGCTATTGGGTGAGGAGGAAAACTACAGTTGGCGATAATATTGAGGATATTGCCGAGGTCATAGAAGAGATTTTAGAGAGAAGACCTGAGGTTTTGATAATTTCTGGTGGTTTGGGACCGACCCATGATGATGTTACGGTAATGGCTGTTGCAAAAGCATTAGGAAAAAAGCTGATTTTGAGTGAAGAAGCACTGAAAAGGATTGAGAGATTTTACATAGAGCTGTATGAAAAGGGACTTATTGATGACCCCTCCCTCAATGAAGCGCGTAAGAAAATGGCGTATATCCCAGAAGGAGCCGAAATTTTGAGGAATGCCGTGGGGGCGGCTCCAGGCGTGTACTTAGTTGAGAGGGGAGTCAGAATATTCATCCTCCCAGGAATGCCGCGCGAAATGAAGGCAATGCTCGAAAATGAGGTCTTGCCCCGTCTTGGAGAGAAAAAATTCATCCAGAAAAAGCTTTTAGCGGAGATAACGGATGAATCAAAGCTGGCACCCCTTTTGATTGAAACCCTGAAGAGATTTAATGTCAGGATCCATTCCTCTCCTAAAGGTTTTGGGAGGTATATAGGCATAATTCTATTTGGGGAAAACGAGGAGGTTATAGAAAAGGCTAAAAGGTTCATGGAGAAAAAGGGGATTAGATTTGAGGAAGGCTGGTGATTGAATGCTTCCTTTACAGGTTAGGAAGATAATTGAAGAGATGCGCGAAGAGAGGATTATGGGGGCTTCATATCTAGCTAAGAGGGGCGCTGAGGCTTATCTAGAGTTGGCTGGGCTCCTAGAAGGAGAAGAACTTTTAAGTGCCATGGAAGAACTTGGAAAAGAAATTCGGGCTGTAAACCCGACCATGGCTTCCCTCTACAATCTGACTGAATTTATAAAATCTTCACCGAATAGAGAGTTTGTAAAGTCAAAGGCACTTGAGTTCATGAAGCTGAGTGAAGAAGCCAGGCGGGAAATAGGCAACATAGGAAGCGAGCTCATAGATGACGGGGATGTAATAATTACACACTCGTTCTCTTCAACTGTTCTGGAGATTTTTAAGGTTGCGAGTAGAAAGGGAAAGCGTTTTAGGGTTATCCTCACG
>QMUB01000144.1 GCA_003663695.1 Thermococci archaeon
AGTGCCCGCCGGGCTCATAACCCGGAGGTCGGAAGTTCAAATCTTCCCCCCGCTACCATCCATGGGTATACTCATAACGCTTGCCTCCTCTGTGATAGGATATCCTCGAGTGGATATTGAGATCTTCTAGGAATCCCAGAACACTTAAATCGCAGTTGATGCTCTTTAGCGACATCAAACAGCTTTTCTTTTGGCTGTTTCAGGAATGTGTATAGGCTTTTGCTTGCAACTTCAACATACCACCTCTGCCTCATACCCCATGGTGGGATTTGCACCTATCTCCCTCAGACACTCCGCGGTTTTCTCAACATCGATGGTGTGGAGATTGACAATAAAATTATAAGGGCAGCTGGAGAATCTTAAAATATGAGCATCTCCTCAAGAGATATCCCAACAATAAAAAAAGTTCCTATAAGCTTGGTTAGCATTAGGACAGCCAAACTTTTTGATTTACCTGAAATAATGCGCATAGAGCACAGATCTTTCAGGGAGAAATATCCGAGGGGAATTTTTTTGATGTTCCTTGAAAACAATCCCGAGAGTTTCCTTGTGGCGGAATACAATGGACGTGTGGTGGGATATGTAATGGGATACCTAAAACCAGACTTGGAAGGCCACATAATGAGCATAGCTGTAGATCCCGAATACCGTGGGAACGGAATTGGAAGAGCTCTCATGATAACCGCTATCGACAAACTCATCAAGCTTGGAGCTAGATACATTGGTCTGGAAGTGAGGGTGAGCAATGGGAGGGCTATAAAGCTCTATGAGAGGCTGGGATTTAAAATAGTAAAACGCATCTATGGATATTACTCGGATGGAGAGGATGCATACTACATGGTGCTTCGCCCTACTGATTGGGGTGAGGGGAGTTGAGGTGAGAGGATGAAGCCCGTGGAGTTTTACTTGAGTGGTGAGAGAGTATTTAGTGAAAGAGAGAAGGCTATAAACCAGCTCTATAACAAGAGGTATTATGGTGAAATTATAGAAGGAAAGCTCTTTCTTTCGCTCATAGAAGCGGCTTATCTTATGGAATGGGGCAAAATCCGGGTTTTTGATGGAGACCGGGAGCTCTCGTTCAGAGAACTCTTTAACATGGGGAGAGAGAAGGATGAGCAGTTTGATCTTAAGTTTCTCGTTTACAGGGATTTAAGGAAGAGGGGATATATTGTTAAGACCGCCCTTAAATATGGCTCTCATTTTAGGGTTTACAGGAAGGGAATGGAAGAACACGCTGACTGGCTCGTATGGGTCGTGAGCGAGAGTCAAAGAATGTATCCAAACGATTTGACCGCTCGTGTTAGGGTTGCCCACGGCGTGAGAAAGAACATGATAATGGCGGTTGTGGACGAGGACAACGACGTTGTCTATTATAAAATAGAGAGGGTGAAGTTTTAGCTGTCAAATGGACTTTCCCTCAGTCTTTCATTCACAAACCTCACAATGTGTTTCGTGTCTTTTTCTATGGTTTCGAGGTCGGGCTTCATGAACACGTAGAGGACGTTGGTCTTTGGCGTGAGGGATATGTGCTTCACATCCTTGATCCTTGAAAATCCTTGGAGGAACTCCCTTAGAAGTTCGACATCCCTCCTTTTTTCAAAGAGTGCTTCGTATTTCACTCCATCCACTTCGACGATTTCCTTCTGCATGAGCTCTTCATTTTCGATTTTGGGCTTCATTCTGTAGTATCCCTTCTGGATCAGGTGAGCTTCACGCTTGATTTTTGAGTGGGGGTGAACCACAAAGTATATCTTGTCATGCCTGTTTATGAGCTTGGAAACGGGAAAATACAGGATGCTCTGCCTCGGAAGAAGCGTTAGTGTGTAGTCAAAGTTTTCTATATTCCCTTCATTTATCTTATAGTAAGCCCTGAAACCTACATAACCCCCAACCCATATGTAGTTCTTGTCCTTTGGCTTCACTACTTCCTCGATGCTCCTCAAATAGTGCTGCATCATTGCAAGGTTAAGCTTTCTCCCCTTGTAAAACTGCAGGGTTGCCACACCTGCCAGAATCATCAGAGCGAGCAAAAATTGCGGTGAAACCTGTATGCTCATTGTTATACCTCCTCCAATGGATAATATCTTTGAAAGCTCATATCATCCAGTATTTCAAATTCTGGCACTTTATCCCCTAAAACTTTTACTATGTCCTTGATAATCCTTGCGTATACATGCCAATGAGCAGCGAAGGAAAAGGGCCCGCGGGGCGTTCTCCTTGCCAGACTCAGGAATATAATTATTTTGTGGTTCTCTTTAATGATGTTGCTCACTATCCCTATGCTGACAATATCTTCACCACTTATGGGCTCTTTGATCATCTTAAGCTCTTCATAAATCTCCTCAATCTCCAATTATTAGCCCTCCAACCCTCTCAAGCCATTTCAGGCCTCTTGGTTCCTCTTCGAACATGGGAACTCTTACTATATCCACATCCTTGAACTTCTGTTGTATCTCTCCTAAAACCTTCTTCTGGGCATCCATCCTCACCTTTATCTTTGGAATTTCCTCTTCAAGCTCTATAACTTTATTAACCACCACCAGATTGAATGGGATTTTGAACTTCTTTAAGCTTTCATGTGCTCTTTCCGTTTCGTAGAGGGCCAGCATCTCTGCATTCATAACGGCTACGACGCTTGTCCTGTTCTCATCCGTTATTATCTCTCTCACAAATTTGATTTCCTCTTTGTATGACAGAAGCTCCTGCATCACGGGATCCTCCTTTTCCCTGCTTGGCAATTTGTACTCTTCTCCTTCTATCCTAAATTTCCGTTCTCCCTGTATGTTCTCGATAGCTCTCCTCCTGTCGAGGATTTTTCTCCTTACTTCAATAAGCTTTTCAGTCCATATCATTGCTATATTTGGAAGAGCAAGAACCCTGAGCGTGAGCCCTGTTGGGGGAGTATCAAATATTATGATGTCCCATTCATCCCCCTTCTGAAGTATCTCCCTTATGGCTTCGAGGGTTGCATACTCCTCAATACCGGGAGAAAAACTTAGAACTTCAAAGTACTTCTCGAGGTTTATGACCGTTAGATAACGATACATATGCTTGAGATTGTCCTCAAGGTGCTTTAGATATGCTTTAATGAGCTTCTCCATGTCAAGCTCCATTGCATAGAGGTTTTCTACTATCCTTTTGGGTTTGTCGTTTAATTTAACCATGAAGACATCCCCAAGGTTATGAGCAGGATCTATTGAAACGATAAGTGTTTTATATCCTTTTTTAGCCAGAATAAGAGATGCCGCTGCAGAGCTTGTTGTTTTTCCTACTCCTCCCTTGCCTATGAAGAATATTGTCCTGAACCCTTTTTTTGGCATTAGATAGGCTTTCATACTCCCACCTCACGTTATATCAAACATTCCGGCTATTTCTCCGAAAATATCGTCCATGTCCGCTGCTCGCCGCTGCATGACGTAGATCTCTCTAACCATGTGAGGCATTATACGCATTACGAGTGTCGTTGGTGGAGAGGGTATTCCAATAAAGGAACCCATAAGTACGAGTGCAAACACATTTTCCAGTTCCCGCTCTTCAAATTCAATATAGTCGGTTGATTGATCCTTAAACGAGCTAAAAAATCCCTTTAGGAATGCCTTCAAACTTTCAAACATTTAACCACCCCGTTTAATTGTAAGCGGATTGAGAGATTTCTCCGCATGGCACGATCCCTCCTTAATCATTTGAGGGAATAAGCAGTATGTTAAACTTATCGACTTCCAGAGAATACGAAGAGGTATGGAAACCCAGTATAGAACTCTCTTCAAGATTTTCCTCATTAACTCACCCCAAAAAGATTTAAAGGAAATAAAAGAAAGGTTCAAGCTGCAGCGGCCTCATACTCCTCTTCTGGCTTCTTCCATGCAAGGTAGAAGTCATAAATTAAGAGGAAGTTGAGCAACAAACCTACCAAGAGAGAGCCTTTTACCGCTATTAAAGTGCCTCCAGATAGTGGAACTACTGCTATGTACCATATAAGACCTGCCGTAACTGTTATCCACAGGAAGAGAGCTGGAATTAAAACGGCATAACCCCATGTTCCTGCCTTCTGTATCTTGTAAGCCCATACTGCAGCTGTCATCATTGCTATTGACGCTAAGAGCTGCTTCATACCAGCAAATGCTGGCCATAGTATTTTATAA